>JAKEEX010000718.1 GCA_022616315.1 Myxococcaceae bacterium | reverse complement strand
GAGTGCCGAGCTGTGGCAGACTTGCGCACCGTGATGCGCATCGGCGTGGTGGGAACGAACTGGGGCCTGATGCACGTGGGGGCGTTCCGTGCCGCGGGCGCCGAGGTGGTTGCGCTCTGCGGAGAGGACGCGGAGAAGACGAAGCACCTCGCCGCACGCGAGGGCATTCCTCTCGGGACCGACGACGTGCGCGCGCTGTGCGCTGCAGTGGACGTGGTCGTCGTGGCGAGCCCCGCGCACCTGCATGGCTCGCACGTGGAGGCCGCTCTCGGTGCGGGCCGTCACGTGCTCTGCGAGAAGCCGCTCACACCCCGCGGGGAGACAGCGCAGCGGCTGGCTGCACTTGCCGAGGCCTCCGGGAGGGTGTGCGCCGTCAACTTCCCCTACCGGCTGCTTCCCCCGCTCGCGGCGCTGAAGGGATGGCTCGGGGGCCGCCGGGTACGTCATCTCGTCGCGACCGTCCGCAACCACCTCGCCTCAAGGGAGGTGCCCGCGGTGGACGGCGGATTGCTGGGGGCCTCGGGCGACCTCGGCGGGGTCTCGCACGTGGTGGACGCGGCGCTCTGGCTCTCCGGGGAGGTCCCCGCGTGGGTGCAGGCAGCGCTCTCCGGGCGCCCGGTGCACACCGCAGCGCTGCACTTGGGGCTGCGCGGAGGAGGGGCGGTGACACTCACGCACGTGGCCTGCCCCGAGCCGGGCATCCATGGCGGCTGGTCCCTCGTGGGCGAGGACTGGGAGGCGGGCTTCTCCGCGGCCTACGTGCCTGCGCGCGATGGCTGGTGCGTCTCTCCGGTCCGTGTCTTCGAGCACGGCGGCTGGCGCACGCTCGCCGAAGGCGTGGAGCCTCGCGGGGGCGTCCACGAGCCCTGGGCCGCGGCGCATGCGGAGGCGGCTCGCTGCTTCCTCGCTGCTGCCCTTGACGGCACACGCGGGCCACTGGCCACGTTCGCGGAGGGGGCACGCGTGCAGCAGGTGCTGTCCGCTGCGGTCGCCTCGGAGGAGGCGGGGCGGCGCGTCACGCTCGATGCCACAGCTCATCTCCAGAGCTCGACGGGGGGCCAGCGCGCGCTCGGGACGTAATGTGCGTCAAGCCGGCACCAGCTCCGCCCGCGTTCGACGTACGCTCGCCCCGGAGGTCCCGAACATGCGGATCCGCGCGCGCGTCCACAACAGCGAAGACCGACACGACGTCACGTTGTGCACCAACGACACTGAGCACCGGCTCGCCGTCGCTCCGAAGGCCACTGGCTTCGGCTCGAGCACGAACGGCGGCGAGCTCCTGTTACTCGCGCTCGCGACCTGCTACTGCAACGACGTCTACCGGGAGGCCGCCAAGCGCGGCCTTCGCGTCGAGCGTGTCGAAGTCGAGGTGGAGGGGGACTTCGGCGCAGAGGGCGAGCCCGCGAAGAATGTGACCTACCGGGCCAAGGTCACGGCGCACGGGCGCGAATCGGAGATCCGCGAACTCCTGGCCCACACGGATAGAGTCGCCGAGATTCAGAATACGCTCCGGGTCGGAACCCGCGTCACGCTCGCCGGCATCGAAGTCGTCGCACGCTGAGCCGAGGCGCGAGCCGCTCCGCGAGCTGCGGCTCAATCCGAATGGGGGCCGGTGGACACCTAGTCGACCGATTCGCCACACGTCATGTTCGCGACAGTCCCGGTCATCGAGCCGGCGTAGTCCGAAGCCATCATGGCCGCCACGTTGCCCACGTCTGCCAATGAAGGCAGCCGCTTCAGCAGAGTTCTTTCCTGGAGAAGGGCAATGAACTCGTCACGTGTGACTCTGAGAGCAGCGGAGTGGACATCCATGACCTCTGGAATCGACTCGGGCGAGCCTGCCGAGCGCAGGCAGATGACGCGCACACCCTTCCCCCCGAGCTCCGCCGCCAGGCTTCGGGAGAAGCCCTCCATCGCTGCACACGCCACGCTGAAGCCGCCGACGAGAGGAACCCCCAGGCGTGCCGGCGTCGCCGTGATCATCATGATGACGCCCGACCCCTTCTCGAGCATGTGCGGCGCCACCGCCTTTGCGGTCAGGAACTGAGTCCTCATCGCAATCGAGACCGGACGGGAGAAATCATCGAGCGACATCTCGATGAGCGGCGTTCCATGGACGTCATCCAACCCGATGGCGTTGAAGGAGACATCGATGCGACCGGCCTTCCTGGCCACTTCGCCGGCATGCTTCTCGAGGGCCTGCTCGTCGAGCGCGTCGACCTGAGCCGTTTCAGCCACTCCTCCCGTGGCGGAGATCTCCCTGGCCACCGCGTCGAGCTTCGCGAGGGTGCGACCGGCGAGGAAGAGCTTCGCCCCCTCGCGCGCGAAGGCCTGAGCGACCGCGCGGCCGATGTGTCCGCCTGCCCCGTAGATGATGGCGCACTTGTTCTCGAGCAGCATCGTCATCCTCCTGTTCGGCGAACTCTGTGGCTCGGATGTCGGATCGGCACCCCTCGTGTCCGTGGTTGCACGGCGTCAGTGCAGCGGCTCGATCGCGGCCACAGGGAGGGTGAAGAGGAACCTGCTCCCTTCGCCCACCTTGCTCTCCACCCGGATGCTGCCCCCGTGCGCCTCCACCAGGCCCCTGGCGATGGCGAGCCCCAGTCCGGCGCCCGCGTGGGCGGTCTTCCGCGCCTGCCAGAAGCGGTCGAAGACGTGCTCGCGCTGCTCCTCGGGGATACCCGGCCCGGTGTCCGAGACCGAGAAGCAGACGTCCTCGGCCGTGCGTGCGGCTCCCAGGGTGATGCGGCCCCCCGGGGGCGTGAACTTGACGGCGTTCCCGAGCAGGTTGGAGAGGACCTGGAGGACTCTCCGGCGGTCGGCCACGACCGGGGGAAGCCCCTCCTCCACCGCAGACTCGAGGCGCAGCTTCTTCTCCTGCGCCGGCGTCTGGAAGCTTTCGAGCGCCTTTCGGACGAGCGAGGCCACGTCCTCGCTCAGTCTCTCGAGGGTGAGACTCCCTGCCTCGAGTCGGCTCACGTCCAGGAGG
>JAKEEX010000717.1 GCA_022616315.1 Myxococcaceae bacterium | reverse complement strand
TAGCCGCTCATGGGAGGGCCGGCTGCGCGACGTGCTGCTGCGCGGCGTGCTCCACAACTGCGCTCTCCTCATGCCCGGAAAGGGTCGCAACACACCCAACATCCGTTCCACTCGGGACGCCCCCCGCACCCCCGCCTGGGGGGAGTCCAGCAACTGGTCAGACCCCCTGACCAGTTCGTCGACCTCCCCCAGGCCCCCGGGGCGCAGGCATCAGGGCTTGCAGCCCCTTCCAGGCCTCGACGCGTCCCCGGTGCGCCTCACCGTGCTGACACCCCACGCCCCCGCGTCCTCCCGCAGCCTGAAGGCGCATGAAGCATGTACAAAGAGTGGGCGCCGCTCACGTCGGGAGACAGCACGGGAGCGTGCCCGTGCCTCCCGCGGAGGACTCGACTGCCCGTGTTCCCCTTCCTGGTGCGCTCAGGAGGAGCACTCGCCAGCGATAGGGGAGCGCCAGTCCCACTGGCGCCGAGGCTCAGCCCGGCTCTGCCAGACTCGACACACCCATGCCGTGGTACAGCGCCGCCTGGAGCGCGCGGCTCACGGGACCTGGCCGACCATCTCCGACGGGAGCGCCGTCCACGTCCACCACCGCCTGCACGTCCGTGGTGGTTCCCGTGAGGAAGAGCTCCTGCCACCGGTGGCGCTCGTCGAGCCGGAAGGGGGCCTCGTGCACCCGGAACCCCAGCTCCGAAGCGAGCTTGAGAACGAGGTCGCGCGTGACGCCCGGCAGGATGCGGTGACCGCTCGGGTGCGTCCACAGCTGCCCATCCACCACCGCGAACGCCGTCGTGGCGGCGCCCTCGGTGACGACACCGTCGCGCACCAGCAGGGCCTCCCACCCGCCCGCCTCCTTGGCGCGCTGCCTGGCCAGGACATTGGGGAGCAGGTTCACCGTCTTGAGGTCGCAGCGGGCCCAGCGCAGGTCCGGCTGGGTGACGACCTTCACGCCCTGCTTCCGCAGCTCCCATGGAATCTGCATCGGCGAGACGGAGATGAAGACGGTGGCCGGCGTCTCCGGTGGTGGGAAGACGTGCACCCTCGGCGCAGCGCCGCGCGTCACCTGTAGGTAGACGGTGGCGTCCGCGTCTGCCAGTCCGTTGTCGTTCAGCAGCCGCTCGCTGATGGTCCGGACGGCCTCCATCGTGAAGCCCGCAGGGGGACGGATTCCGAGCTGCGAGAGGCCATTCTCCAGGCGCCGCCAGTGGGCGGATTCAGCGAACAGCTTGCCGCGGATGACCCGCGTCACCTCGTAGACGCCATCCCCGAAGATGAAGCCCCGGTCATCCACGGAGATGTGGGCTTCGTCCTTGGGGAGATACTTGCCGTTCAGATAGACGCGCATGCGGGCTCCAGCGGAAGGGGAGAGGGATGTTACCCGTCCCTGACGCCGGAGTCCGGTGACTCGTGTCGTGGAGCACCGTCCGGAGGCGGGGGTGCGATGCCATGCCGCCGGAGCACCTCGCGCACGCGGTCCAGCGGGAGGGCCTCCACCGTCTGCCCGCTGCCCGTCACCGTGGTGGCCATGAAGAGCGAGTCGTAGATGGCCTCCTCCGTGGCCTCCACCACCGCCTGGAACAGCGGCGACATCGCGTCGTTGCCGAGCTCCTGCAGCGCCAGCCGCTCACTCGTCGGCGCCCGCCGCACCTGAGGCGCAGTCGAGAAGGCGATGACGTAGTCCCCCGAGCCGTTGGACGCGGACGAGCCGGTGCGGCCCAGGCCGAGCACGGCCCGCTCGGCGAGCCGGCGCAGGTTGCGGTGCGTGAGCGGCGCGTCGGTCGCGACGACGATGATGATGGAGCCATCACCCCGCTCCGCCTCGAGCTCCTTCTGGAAGGCGTAGCGCCCGAGCGCCCGCCCCACGGGAGCGCCCATCACCTGCAGCACGCCCCCGAAGTTGGACTGGACGAGCACCCCCACCGTCCACCCGCCGAGCCGGGGAGGCAGCACGCGTGACGAGGTGCCGATGCCGCCCTTCCATCCGAAGGCCACCGTTCCCGTGCCGGCGCCCACGCTGCCTTCGGCGACCGGACCGTCTTTTGCCGCCGCGAGCGCCGCGCGCACGTCCTTCGCTCCCACCGGTCGCGTACGGATGGCGTTCAGCCGCCCGTCGTTGGTCTCCGCGACGACCGGGTTGAGTGAGCGCACCTCCCCCATGCCTGGCTGCTCCAGCATCCATTCCACGAGCGCATCCGCCGCGCGCCACACACAGAGGGTGCAGGTGAGGAGAACCGGGGACTCCAGCTCGCCGAGCTCGTTCACCTGGGTGCTGCCGAGCAGCTTGCCGAAGCCATTGGCCACGTGGATGGCCGCGGGCACGCGGTCCAGGTACGCATTGCCCCCGTGGGGAAGGATGGCGGTCACCCCCGTGCGCACCGAGTCACCGGAAATCAACGTCGCATGTCCCACGCGAACACCCGCGACGTCGGTGAGGGCGTTCAGGGGGCCTGGCTGGAAGATGCCCGGCGCCACGCCGAGCGCCCGGGCGCGCATCCGCTCCTCCTTCGTCCCCGGCTTCGGTGCGCCCGTGGCACCACCGCTCCAGGTAACGGTGAGAAGGAGGCCTAACAGGCAGACGTGGGGAAGGGAGCGCCGCATCGAAACCTCGCGTCGGTGGAGGACATTGCCTGGCGCGCGCTCCGAGCGCACGTTCGAATTTCCTGGGTATGCCAGCAAGGACCATCACCCTCTTCCTCTGCGGCGACGTGATGACCGGCCGCGGCATCGACCAGGCGCTTCCGCACCCGTGCGCGCCCCACCTCTTCGAGGACTACGTCAAGGACGCCCGGGACTACGTCGCGCTGGCGGAGGACGCGCACGGCCGCTTCCCAAGGCCGCTGGGCTTCGCGGACATCTGGGGAGAGGCGCTCGAGGAGCTGGAGCGTGTGCGGCCCGACGTGCGCCTCATCAACCTGGAGACGAGCGTCACCACCAGCGAGGACGCCTGGCCGGGGAAGGGCATCCACTACCGCATGCACCCGGCGAACGTGCCGTGCCTCACGGCCGCGCGCGTGGACGTGTGCGCGCTCGCGAACAACCACGTGCTGGACTGGGGCGTGGAGGGACTGCGGGAGACGCTCGCTACGCTGCGGCGCGCGGGTATCGCCACCGCGGGGGCGGGGGAGGACCTTCAGGAAGCGCAGCGCCCGGCGGTGGTGGAGGTGCCCTCGCGGGGGAGGTTGCTCGTCTTCTCCTTCGGAACGGTGAGCAGCGGCGTCCTCCCGGAGTGGGCGGCGGGCGAGGGTCAGCCGGGAGTGGACCTGCTCCCGGACCTCTCGCTCGCGACCGCGCGTGACATCGGGGCGCGCGTGGGCGCGGTGAAGCGCACGGGGGACGTGGTCATCGCCTCCATCCACTGGGGCGGCAACTGGGGGTACCGGGTGTCACCGGAGCACCGCGCGTTCGCGCACGCGCTCGTGGACGAAGCCGGAGTGGACATCGTCCACGGCCACTCCTCGCACCATCCGCGCGGCATCGAGGTCTACCGCGACCGCCCCATCCTCTACGGATGCGGCGACTTCCTGAACGACTACGAGGGCATCTCCGGGTACGAGAGCTACCGCGGCGACCTCACCCTCATGTACTTCGCCTCGGTGGACCCCGCGAGTGGAAGGCTTGTGGCACTCCGCATGACACCGATGCAGGTGCACCAGTTCCGCGAGCGTCGCGCCTCAGCGGAGGATTCGGCGTGGCTGTGCGGCGTGCTGGACCGGGAGGGGCGCGCGCTGGGGACGCGGGTGCTGAGGACCGAGGACGGCATGCTCACGGTGGAATGGGGTGGATGACGTTTGTCACACACGAGCCACTCGCAGGATGGCACGGCACTGCTCGAGCGCCCGACGTCATCGCTGGCCGGGCGACGGCTCTGCAAGTTCACTGCGTCGTGTACCAGGGAGGAGCGCAATGGTGGTTTGGTCGGGTGGGACCAGGCTGATGCACCACGACCGCGTCCCGGGTTAGCTGCGCGAATTTCTCCGCCGGGGCTGATCGCGGTGCGGTCTGCGGCCATCTGCGTTTTGAGGCATCGCGTGTGTTTCTGCCGCAGCGTGGGGCTTCTCGCTGAGCTCCGGCCTGCTCCGCAGTTGTGAGACGGCCAGCTCACGGAACAGCCGTACCCTCGGCGTGACGAGGCGGCGCGGAGGCTGGACGACGTACACGGTGCCGAAGGGAACTCCCTTCGGGACGAGGACGAGCCGCAGCTTGCCCATGTCCACCGCGTCCTTGCACGCGAAGTAGGGGAGGTTTGCGATGCCCAGTCCCGAGAGTGCGGCCGCACGCGCGAGACCCAGGTGGTTGACGCGCATCTTCGGCGTCACGGGAAACCAGCGCAGCCCGCTGCCCTCCTGAATCGCCCAGCGCGGTGCTCCGCCCTCCGGGGCGAGCGCGATGAGGTCGTGCTCGCCGAGCGTGTCCACGGAGCGTGGTGTCCCTCTCGCCTCGAGGTAGGCGGGTGAGGCGACGAAGACGAGCAACGCGTCGGCGATGCGTGTCGCCACGAGTGCGGTCTCGGGTGGCGGTCCCACCCGGAAGGCGACGTCGAAGCCCTCATCCACCAGGTCCACGACGCGCGAGGTGAGCAGGACGTCCGTGCGCACGGCCGGGTAGCGCCGGGAGAACTCCGCGAGAATGGGCGGGAGGAACTGCTCACCGAAGAGCGGGTCGGCCGTCACACGGAGCGTGCCCGACACTTCGGTCGCCTCGCCCCGGATGGCGCGGTTGGCCTCGTCCGCGGCCCGCACCACTTCCGCGCAGCGCTCGGCGTACCCGCGGCCGAGCGCGGTGAGGCGGAAGGAGCGCGTGCTGCGGTCCACCAGGCGGACCCCCAGCGCCGTCTCGAGCTGGGCCACGCGGCGGCTGACCGTCTGCTTCGGCAGCCCGATTCGAGCGGCGACGTCCGTGAAGTTCGCGGCGACCACCAGGGTGGCCATCAGGCGCATGTCGTCCAGTCGGACCTGTGTCTCATCCATGGGACACAGTGTAGCTTGCAGCAGGTATTGTCCCACGGCGAACGGACCTGGTACTCACGCGGACATGAGCGTCGACGTCTCTCCCCAGGTGACCATCTCCCGCCCCCGTGACGAGGTGGCGGCCTTCATGTTCGACCCCCGCAACGACGCCCTCTGGACGACCGGTGTCGTCGAGAGCCGGCCGCTCACGGAGGGCCTGCTGCGCACGGGCTCGCGCGTGGAGCGCGTGTCCAAGTTCCTCGGCCGCCAGTTCGGCTACCTCGTCGAGGTGACGGGCCACACCGAGGGGCGCCTCGTCGAGATGCGGGTGACGGAGCCGTTCCCCATGCGCATCCGCTACGAGCTGGAGGATTGCGCGGACGGCACCGTCGCGCGCATCCGCGCGCAGGGCGAGGCGGGCGGGTTCTTCAAGCTCGCAGCCCCGTTCCTCTCGCGCATGGTGCGCCGGAGCATCACGAACGACCTGGAGAACCTGAAGGGGTACCTGGAGGCACGCGCGCAGACTTCTTGAGGCCCGACACATGGCGTCCGTGCCTCCGGAGGACCGTGCGCGCCCTGCCACGCATCTGGTAGAGCGCGCCCCGAACCCTCACAGGAGCGCCGCCATGTCCGTCCGCCTCGTCCCAGGCATGAAGGTCCGCTACCTCCCGCAGCCCGAGTGGGGGACCGGGCACCTCGAGGCGCTGGCCGAACAGGGGGCGAAGGCGCGCGTCCTCTTCCCGGCCCGTGAAGGCGAGGCGGTGTGGGTGTCCACCAAGGGGGACACGCTGAGCCCCGTGGCGCTCGCTCCGGGTGAGCGCGTGCGTGATGCCAAGGGACGCGTCCTCACCATCGTCGGCGAAGAGGAGGGCGGCCGCGGGCTCCGTCGCTACGTCGTGCGTGACGAGGCCGGGAACGAGGACGAGCTGCCCGAGTCCGAGGTGCGCGCCCTGGCGCCCACGCCGGACCTGCTCGCCCTGCTGCGCGAGGGACGCGTCGGTGACGCGCGCGCGTTCCTCCTGCGACGGCAGGCCCTGGTGCTCGACGACGAGCGGCGGTGCGACGCGCTCGGTGCCCTGTTCGCCAGCCGCGTGATGGTGAAGCCCCACCAGGTGGGCGTGGTGCAACGCGTGCTGGCCGCGCGGCGCCCCCGCTTCGTGCTCGCGGACGAAGTGGGGCTCGGCAAGACCATCGAGGCGGGCATGGTGTTCAGCGCGCTGCGCCTCACGGGCCTCGCGCGCCGCGTGCTGGTGGTGGCCCCGAGCCACCTCACCGTCCAGTGGCTCGTGGAGCTCTTCCACAAGTTCCACCACCTCTTCACGCTGATGGACGGCGAGCGCTACGCGCAGAGCCGCGAGGAGGCGCCCGGCGTCTCGCCCTGGGCGCGCTTCGACCTCGTGGTGACGTCCCTCGAGCTGCTCCAGCGTGGCGAGGAGCACCGCCAGGAGGCCTCCGAACCCGAGGCGGCGTGGGACCTCGTCATCTTCGACGAGGCGCACCACCTCAAGGCACCGAAGGCCTTCGCCGCCGCGAGCGCGCTGGCGCAGAACACCTGGGGTCTCCTGCTCCTCACCGCCACCCCCATGCAGCTGGACCCGGCCGAGTACCACGGGCTGCTCACGCTCATCGACCCCGCAACCGCCCCCACCGAGGAGGGCTTCACCGGACGGCTCGCGCGACAGGAGGAGCTCTCCGCCGCGGTGCGCGCGCTGCTCGAGGGCAAGGACGTGGCTCGCGCCCTGAAGGCACTGCGCGCGCGCTTCCCGGAGGACGCGGTGCTCGCCCGGGTGGAGGACCGCGACGCGGCGCTCCAGCACCTCAGCGAGACGTACAGCCTCTCCGACCGGCTCGTGCGCAACCGCCGCGCGGTGGTGGGGGGATTCTCCAGGCGCGTGCTGCACCGACACCCGGTGCAGGTGGGCGCAGCCGAGCAAGAGGCGCGGGAGCGCGCGCTCGAGGCGCTCGCACGGGAAGGTCAGCTCAAGGGCGCTCCCCTCGCCAACCTCCTGCGCCGGCTCGAGTCGTCACCTGCGGCCCTGCTCTCCGCGGTCCGGAGCAGCCCCGCGCTCAAGGCGCTCGAGGCGGGCCTCAAGCTGCCGCTGCGCAACGGGAAGTTCCAGGCGTTCCTCGCCGTGCTGAAGGATGTCCGGGCGCGCGAGCCCGGCGCGAAGGTGCTCGTCTTCACCGAGGCGCGCGACACGCTCGAGTGGCTGCGGACGGAGCTGGGACGCGAGGGAGTGGAGGCGCTCGGCTACCACGGGGAGCTGCCACTGGTGGAGAGAGACAGGCAGGTGGCGCGCTTCAGGGACCCGGAGGGGCCGCCCGTCCTGGTGTGCACCGAGGTGGGCGGTGAGGGACGCAACTTCCAGTTCTCGCACCACCTCGTCCACTACGACCTGCCGTGGAGCCCCGCCGTGCTGGAGCAGCGCATCGGCCGCCTGGACCGGATTGGTCAGACGAAGGACGTGGACATCCACGTCTTCGACGCACCGGGCACATTGTCGGGGGACGTTCTCGGCGTCATGGCGGACGCGGTGGGCGTCTTCGGGGAGACGGTGGGTGGCCTGGACGCGGTGCTCGAGGAGGTGGAGCCCACGCTGGTGCGCCTGGCGCTCGCTCCCGCGGCGGAGCGCTCCGACTATGCGCGTGCGCTGAAGACGAAGGTGCGCGAGGCGCGCGACCAGGTGAAGCGCGCGTACGACCCGCTCCTGGACGTGCGCTCCTTCGACCGCGCGGCGGTGGAGGCCCTTGCCGTCCGCGCGCAGGCGCGCATGGGCATGGAGCCCGAGGAGGACGAGGCACTCGAGGACCGTCTACATGCCGTCAGCCGCGACCTGGACGAGCGGCTCGAGGAGACGGTGACGGAGCTCGCGCGCCGCGTGGGGATTGGCGTGGACACCGACGAGCAGGTGGAGGCCTTCCAGTGCGCCTTCGCCTTCGGACACGCGCTCAACGTGGACGCGCTGCCGGGCATCGACGTGCTGCAGGAGCAGACCGTCCTCGGCACCTTCTGGCGCGACACCGCCGTGGAGCAGGAGGAGCTCGAGTACTTCGCCACGGGGCACCGCATCGTCGAGGCGCTCTTCGGCTTCCTGCGGGATGGACCCTATGGCCGAAGCGGGTTCCGGTTCATCGAGCGGCGCGGACCGCTGAAGGCGCGGGGACTGGAGCTCCTCTTCCACGTGGTTCCACCGGAGCCGGCGGACACACGCCCCGGAGCGCGCGTGCCGAGTCGGCAGCTGTCGCGCTTCCTCGAGCGGACGCTTCTGCGCGTCCCCGTGGTGGAAGGGCCCACGGGGCCGAAGGTGGATACCTCGGTGCTCCCCGCGCTGGAGGTGGAAGGGCAGGCGCTCAAGGGGGACCAGGTGCGTGCTGCGTTTCCTGGAGTCGCGGACTTCGTGGACCCTGCCGTGGCGGTGGCGACGAAGGCAGCGGAGGCGGAGCTCGCGACGCTGGCCTCGGGTGCGCGCAGGGCCATCGAGATCGAGCGGGACTCGGCGCTGGCTCGCATGCGCCTGGCCCTGGGCCACCAGGGGCTGCCCGCGGAGGAGGTGGCGCGGCAGGTGGCCGAGGAGGAGCGACACTACGCAGAGCTTCTCGGGGCGCTGGCGGGGGTGAGAGTGGTGCTGGACTCGGCCTGCGGCTTCGTCATCAATCGGTGAACGAAGCGGTCCCCGATTGCAGTTTGATGGGCCGTTGACGTTGACGTGGTCGTTGACGTTGACGTTGACGTGGTCGTTGACGTTGACGTGGACGTGGACGTGGACGGCGACGGCGACGGCGACGATGCCGCGGACGAAATCAGCGACAGAGCTTGGTGAGCATGGCGACGAAGCGCTCGAACCCGACGAGAAGCTCCTTCTTGACCCTGACAAGAAGTGCGTTTCGCAAGTCGGTCGAGTTCACGTCTTCGTCCACGTCTTCGTCCACGTCGCCGTCCACGTCCACGTCCACGTCATCGTCGTA
>JAKEEX010000716.1 GCA_022616315.1 Myxococcaceae bacterium | reverse complement strand
CCGGTGGCCGTGAAGGTGGCGCTGCGCCCCGGGGAGACCGAGGTGCTCGACTCCAACCTGGACTCGCAGGAGACCGCGGCGCTCTTCGAGGCGGCGCAGGCGGCGTTCCAGCGCGAGGTGGAGCAGGACGCGGCGCTGAAGGCACGCGCGCAAGAGAGCGCGGAGCGGACGCTGCGCGCACTGCTGATAGGACTCGGATTCCGCGAGGTGCGCTTCGTGGACTCGCTCGCTCCGGTCGTGGGGGCGGGGTAAACCGCGTCGGGGAGAGGGGAGCTACGTGTGCAACTGGGGCCCCTCCGGGCCTCCACTGGGCGCCACTTCCGTCTGTGAAAGGAAGTCGTCGAGCGCACCGATGTCCACCGGCTTGCGGAACACCGCGTCCACGAGCGAGAGCGTGGCGCGGCTCTGCCCTCGCACGTCCATGCCCGTCACCATGGCCATCAACACGTCCCGTTTGCTCTCGCGGAGCGTGCGCGCCAGGTCCCAGCCGGAGATGTCCGGCATGAGCGCATCCAGCAGCGCCGCGTCGAAGTCGTAGTCCCTCCACAGCTGCAGGGCCTCCTCGCCGGTGTGGGCCACCCGCACCTTGTAGCCCTCCTCGTCGAGCACCTCGGCCATCATCCGCGCATTGTCCACGTCGTCGTCCACCACCAGCACGGTCTTGCTGGCGGGCAGGTGCCGCGTCGGTGCGCCCTCCTCGCGCACCCGGGTCGGTGGAGGCGCGACCTCGGGCGCCCTTGCGGACACGTGCGGCAGCTCCACCACGAAGGCCGCACCGCGGCCCTCCGGACGGTTCTCCACCCGCAGCTGCCCACCCCACCGCTGCGCCTGCGCGCGCACCACCGCGAGCGCCAGGGCGAGCTCGGGCGGGGCCTGCCCACGGCCCACGAACGGGTCGAACATCTGCTGCAGGTCCTCCTCGGACAGCGGGGGCCCCGTGTCCTCCAGGCGCACCACGCACGTGCCGCCTTCGAGCCTGGAGACCACCCTGAGGCGCCCCCCCTCCCGCATGCGCGCGCGCGCCACCAGGGCCAGTCCGTCCACGAGCTCGCGGAAGAAGCCGCGGTCCACCAGCGCGCGCCCACGGCCGTCCACCTCCACCACCACCTCCACCGGCTTGTCCGGGCCCTCCATCTGTGGGTGCACCAGGGCCATCGCCTCGCGCACCACCTCACCGACGTCCACCTCGACCAGCACGTCCTGCGTGCGCTCGGTGGAGAACTCCTGCAGCCGGCTCACGATCTCGGCAATCTTGTCCACCGTCCGGTCCAGCGTGTCCAGGTGCTCCCGCGAGGGCTCCCGCCGCAGCAGCTGGATGCGCAGCCGCAGCGAGTTGAGCGCGTTGTTGAGGGCGTGGGCCGCACCGCTGGCCAGCTGCGCCAGTGAACGGGTCCGTGTGCGCTGCAGGAGCTCGCCCTTCAGCTTCTCCACGGTCTGGTGGGCACCCGCGAGCTCGCGCGTCCTCTCCGCCGCCTCGGTGCGGTCGGTGAAGACCTGGATTGCTCCGACGAGCTCCTCCGGCGCGCCCTCCTCCCACACCGGCGTGGCCCCCATCTCCAGCAGCGTCTGCTGGCCATTGGGGCGCTCCACCTGCATGCGCACGCCCCGGACCGGCCTCTTCTCCGCGAGCACCCGCCGGTAGGGGAGCTCGTCGGGGCGGAAGGGACGCCCATCCTCGTGGCGGGCGTTGACCTGCGACAGCACCATCGCGAGCTGCGAGTCCTGCTTCGTCCCGAGCAGCGTGCGAACGGGCACCCCCAGGAGGCGCGAGGTCGGAGGCGAGGCAAAGGTGATGGTGCCATCCGACTCGGCGAGGAGGATGCCCACGTCCACGTGGTAGAGGACGGACTCCATCACCGCGGCCTCGCGGAAGCGGACCTCCTCCGTGCGCAGCACGCGCGCGTAGGCGGCCTGGACCGCGGCGCTCGCCTCGCCCGTGAGCTCCGCGATGAGCTCCGCGACCACGGGCTCCACGACTCCGCGGCGCCGCGCGTAGACGCGGAGGAGCACCTCCTGGAGGGCCTTGAACTCCCGCGCCAGGTCCTCGGCCTCGAAGTGCTGCTCGTAGCGCAGGATGCCGTGGGAGCGCACGGCCTCGGGCCACAGGCGCACCGCGTCCGCCCCCCGGCTCTCGAGCAGCCGGGCGAGCTCCACCACCATCTCCTCCAGCGGGGCGCGGACCTCCCGCCCGCCCATCTGCACCTCGTGGAGCTCGACCCTCAGCCGCTTGGCCCAGAGGCGGACGATGCGGTCCTGGTCCTCCCGGACCACCCGTGCCAGTGCGACGGTGGGGGCGAAGGGTGCCACGGCGATGGGCCTTACAGACGGGTGCGCTTGAATGTGGACACGCGCTCCCTCTCGCGCCAGGGCCACCGCCGGGCGGTTGATGCCCAAGCAACGGGCGCCCACCTTCAGGTTGCGAATCCACCATGGCCGACCGCGCGCGCAAGAGCCCCGACCTCAACGAGGCGTTGATGGTGTCGGACACCGCGATGGCACACCTCTATCGAGGGGAGCTGAGCCGCGCGGACCTCTGGCGCACACGCCTGGACACCACGAGCAACTGGGCCCTCACCGTCACCGCGGCGGTCATCTCCTTCACGTTCGCCAACCCGGTCTCCCCCCACGTGCCGCTCCTGGCGGGTCTGTGGCTGGTGGTGACGTTCCTCTTCATCGAGGCGCGCCGCTACCGCTACTACGACTTCTACAACCGACGCCTGCGCCTCCTGGAGGACGGCTACTGGGCACCGCTGCTGCGGCGCGAGCCGGTGGACCCGGACGCCATCCGCGAGCTCGCCCTGGAGCTGGAGCGCCCCCAGCTGGTCCTCTCCCTCCCCTCGGCCCTCTCGGTGCGCCTCAACCGCACGTACGGACCCATCCTGCTGGTGCTGCTGCTCACCTGGTTCGTGAAGGTCTACAGCCAGCCGCAGCCCATCACCAGCTGGAGCGTCTTCCTGCAGCGCGCCCACGTGGGCCCCATCCCCGGGTTGGCGGTCACCATCACCGTGCTCTTCCTCACGGCGGCGGCGCTCGGCATCTTCATCCTCAGCTTCTTCACCCGCGCGCCCCTGGGCGAGCTGCGCACCCGTCCCCGCACCCGCCGCATGGCGCTCTGGGAGCGCGTGTACAGGCCTTATGCCCTCCAGAACCTGCGCTCCGCGCGACGCTCGGCTGTCGCCCAGAAGACCGAGACCGCGCACTGAAGGCGAAGGGCATTTCTGTTGGGGGGGCGGCACTTCGGCGCTAAAGGAGCTTCGCCATGAGCGACACCCGCACCGTCACGGTCATCAACGGCGATGGCATTGGCCCCGAGGTGATGCAAGCCACCGTCCGCATCCTCGAAGCGGTCAAGGCCCCGCTGAAGTTCGAGTACCACGACGCAGGCTCGGAGGTGATTACCAAGTACGGCACCAACCTCCCGCCCGCCACCGTGGACTCCGTCCTGCGCAACGGTGTGGCCCTCAAGGGCCCGACCGGCACGGCCGTGGGGACGGGCCTCCCCAGCGCCAACGTGGCCATGCGCAAGCAGCTGGACCTCTACGCCTCCTTGCGTCCGGTGAAGTCGGTTCCCGGCGTCAAGACGCGCTACGAGTCCGTGGACCTCGTGGTGGTGCGCGAGAACACGGAGAGCCTCTACGCCGGCGTGGAGAACATCATCGTCCCCGGCGTCGTCGTGGCGCTGAAGATCATGAGCGAGAAGGCCTGCACGCGCATCGCGAGGTTCGCCTTCGAGTACGCGCGGGCCAACGGACGCAAGAAGGTGTCGGCCGTGCACAAGGCCAACATCATGAAGCTGGCGGACGGCCTCTTCCTGGACTGCTGCCGGCGCGTCAACAGGGACTTCCCGGAGATCCAGTACGAGGAGGTCATCATCGACAACTGCTGCATGCAGCTGGTGAAGGACCCCTCGCGCTTCGACGTGCTGGTGACGGAGAACCTCTACGGGGACATCCTGTCCGACCTGTGCGCCGGCCTGGTGGGTGGCCTCGGGCTGGTGCCGGGCGCGAACATCGGCGAGCGGTGCGCGGTGTTCGAGGCGGTCCACGGCACGGCGCCGGACATCGCCGGCAAGGGCCTGGCCAACCCCACGGCGCTGCTGATGTCCGCGGTGATGATGCTGGACTACCTCGGCATGAAGGAGCAGGCGGCGCGCGTGGAGGCGGCGCTGCTCCGCGTGTACGGCGAGGGCCAGGTGCGCACGGGCGACCTGGGCGGCAAGGCCACCACGCGCGACTTCACCGACGCGGTCATCGCGGCGCTCTGAGGGTGCGCTAGCCGACGGACACCTTGCGGACACCCCGCGCCTCGAGGAGGCCGGGGAGCCGATCGCGCTGGTCACCCTGGAGCACGAGGTCGCCCTCCTCCACCGCGCCGCCGCAGCCGAGCGCGCCCTTGAGGGCCTTCAGCCACGCCTCGAGCTCCCGCGCGGGAAGGCCGAGGCCCTCTACCACCGTCACCTCCTTGCCGCCCCGGCCCTTGCGCTCCATGCGCACCACGGCGCGCGCCGGGCCCTTCACGGCGACCGGTGCAGGTGTGCCAGCAGGCGCGGGCGCGGAGGGAAGGCCCTCCTTGAGCTTGCCGAGTCCGGCGAAGGGGCTGTGGAAGCCCTGCTCGCCACCCGTGTCCTTCCAGCCGCGGTCCTTCTCCTTGTCGCGTGCCACGACCTGCGGCCTTCAGTGGCCGTGGCCGTCGTGGTCGCCCAGCGCGCGCGGCGGCGGGAGGCTCGCGAAGGCGGGCGACTCTGCGTCACCGCCGAGTACCGCCAGGGCGTAGATGAGCGGCCCATAGGGAGGAGACTGACGTCCATTGAGGAGCACCAGCGGCGTCCCCTGGAGCCGGTTGGCCATGCCGTAGCGGATGTCCTGGTCGAGCTTCTCCTGCGTCGCCGGAGCGGCCACGCACGCCTCGAGGGCCGCGCGGTCCATGCCCGCGCCGGAGGCAATCTCCAGCACGCGCGCAGGCGTGAGGGAGCGCTGCTCGGCGAAGATCTTCTCGTGTGCCTCCGCGTAGCCCGGGGCCTGCTCGAGACAGATGACGGCCTTGGCGGACACGCACCGAACCTGACCGCCCTCCACGTCGCGAGGCGACGGCGGGATGACGGAGTTGCAGACGCTCGTCAGGGGGAACTGGCGCGACTCGATGGACATCAACCCGGGAGGAAGCACGCGCTTGAGCTCCTTCACCGTGTCCGACAGCTGCGCGCAGTGGGGGCAGAGGATGTCCGTCCACTCCACCATCTTCAGCGGAGCATTCGCGTCCCCGACGACCTTGCGCGCGGGGTAGCCCGCGGTGGCTCCCATGGGCGCGTGCCTGTACGAGGCGAGCGAGTCCGAAAGTGACTGGCGCTCCATGGGGGAGAGGCTCGCGATGAAGGAGGCCACCTGCTGCTCACGCTCCGTGAGAGGGCGGCTGGGCTGCGCGGGTGCCGCCTGCGGAGCCACCTGCGTGGACGCGGCGGCACGCCCGAGCGCCTTCAGGCCCTGCGCGTCCGCCCGCGGCGTGGAGCGGCCGGGCCCGAGCACCGCGAGGAAGGCGAGCACTGCGGGCACCACGGCCCACGCGATGGAGCGACCCAGCTCCTGCCCGAACGACAGCGCGGCCCCGGGCAGCTTCCACAGGGCCACCACGAGGAAGCCGAGCACCAGCGCGTAGGTGCCGAGGCACGTGGGGCAGAGCGCCCCCGTCCTGGCGCTGGCCACCGCGAAGGTGATGGTGGAGAGGAAGCCGGCGGCCGCGACGAGCCGCACGGCGCCGACCTGCGCTGCCACCCTCTCGCCCTTCCACGCCTGGAAGGCGAGGGCCGCGGCCACCACCAGCGCCGTCAGGCCCCACGCCACCCCGAGCCCGGCCACCGGAACGCCCGTCAGCTCGTGCACGCGGCTGGCGAAGGCGGAGTTCCACACCGTCTCGCAGTTGATGGATGCGTTGATGCCGCAGCTCGTCTGGCCTCCGGCGCGCAGCACGAGCAGCTCGCTCCACTGGTAGACGGAGAGCGCCGTCTCGGCCAGGGCGAGGGCTGCGAGCACCAGGGGCCAGAGCAGCGTCAGCGCGGGTGCGCGGGCCGCGGCGGGCGCGGCCGTCGGGAGGGCGGTCGGGGTGTCCTTCACGGCGGTCTTGGCAGGGCGGCTCATCGGGGGCTCGGTCAGGAACAGCGGAGGCACGCGGGGTTTTCCCGGCGGACCGCAAGGTTACCTTGGCGTGGCAGGTGGTGGCTCCCTATATAGCGGACACCATGGAACCGCTCCCTCTGCATTCCCTCCACGCCCGCCTCGAGGCCGCCTTCGGGGAGCTGAATGGCAGGGAGGTGGTCCGCTCGGTGGGGGGCCTGGAGGAGGGTTACCAGGCCGCCCGCTCGGGGGTCGTCCTCCACGACGCCTCGTCCCGGGACGTGCTGCGCCTCACCGGCCCGGACCGCGTCACCTACCTGCACGGCATGGTGACCAACGACATCAATGGCCTGCCGGTGGGTGCGGCGTGTGACGCGGCGCTCCTCACCGCCAAGGGTGCCATGGTGGCCGACGCCCGGGTGCTGAAGCGGGAGGAGGACCTCCTGGTGGACCTGGAGCCGGGGCTGGGCCCCAAGGTGCTCGAGTTCCTCCAGCGCTTCCTCATCAGCGAGGACGCGGAGCTCACGGACGTGAGCTCGGAGTGGGGCCAGCTCGGCGTCTACGGGCCAGGGGCGTTCGCGGCGCTGTCCGCGGCGCTGGGCTCTCCGCAGGAGGTGCTGGCGCGCAACGCGGTGCGTTCCGTGGACTTCGGTGGAGCGACGGTGCTCCTCGTGGGCAACCCCGTGCCCGCGGGCGCTGGTGTGGATGTTCTCGTTCCGCGCGCCGCGCTCGAGCCCCTCTACGGTGCCCTCCTCGAGAAGGGGCGGGCGCGCCCCATCGGCTTCGACGTGCTGGAGGTGCTCCGCGTGGAGGCGGGTTGGCCCCGCTACGGCCAGGACATGGTGGACACCACCATTCCTCTGGAGGCGCACCTGGAGCGCGCCATTTCGTACAACAAGGGCTGCTACATCGGGCAAGAGGTCATCGCCCGGGCCACGTTCCGTGGGCACATGAACCGGAAGCTGGCCGGGCTGCTGCTCGGCGAGGGTGAGGCGCCGGCGCCCGGGGCGGAGCTGCGCAGCGGGGAGAAGAAGGCGGGCTGGCTCACGAGCGTCGTGCGCTCCCCCACCCTGGGCCAGAACGTGGCGCTCGGGTACGTGCACCGGGACCTCCTGACGCCGGGGACCGAGTTGACGCTTGCCGGGAGCGGAGCACGGGCGACGGTTGCGGCGCTGCCTCTCGTTCCACCGCCCGGGGCCTGAGCGCGGTCAGCGCTCCCACCAGCGGGCGAGCTCGAGCTCCACGGCGTTGTCATCGACGCATGCAGTTCGCGTAGTACGTCACGGTCCCGGGCCAGTCACTGAAGATGCCGATGACGCCGACGTCCCGCGCGAGGACGTCCATCACCGTGAGCATGTCGCCGTCGTTGTCGATGACGCGAGCGACCGACTGGTAATAGAAGCCGCCGCCGGTCTTCAGTGGGCCTGAGCGCTCGAGCGTCCAGGTGATGATGTCCAGGCCGGCGGCGCGGGCCGCCCGGGCGTATGCGGAAGGCACGATGCGCCCCGATGCGTCCAGCGTGAGGAGCACGTACACGGGCGGCGCGACGATGCGCACGCCCTTCGCAGCGAGCTCCTCCAAACTGGGCGACCACGTGCTCGGGTTGTTCGGGTCGAACCTGGAGCCCGGAGCCTCGTCCCGGCCGTCGAGGAACACGGCCTGCTTGCCGAAGCGCGGCTCCTTCCGGAGCCAGAACAGGACGTCGTCGAGGCTGAAGGACTGTGGCCAGACGTCACGCGGATGGACGCCTGCGGCCTTGTACTCATCGAGCATCTGCTGCGCGTAGGCCTCCTGCGTGTAGTCGCCCTGGAACGGCATGGGGACGTCCGGCGCCTTGAGCTCGGGCGTGAACTTCGTGCCCAGCCGCTTGAAGAGCTCGATGCTCTCCTTGTGGGAGAGGACGGTGCCGCACGTGGCGTGGAGGTCGGTGCGCCAGTTGGCCGTGCCTCCGAGGTACTCCGCGACCGTGCGTGCGTCCGGGTTCGACGCGTCCATCTTGCCGCACAGCTGCTTGAACTCGGCGAACGTGATGTCGCTCGTGCAGCAGTGCGCTGACGCCTTCACTCCCTTGGCGGGGTTTGCAGGCGTGAAGGGCTTCGTGCACTTCGCGGCCATCTCTGGGACGGCGAGGATGTTCGTGGTGGTGTGCAGGTCACACTGCGAGTGGCGGCACACGAGCTGACGGTCCTTCGTGAAGGTGACGTCACATTCGAGGATGCCCGCGCCCATCCGTGCTGCGGCCTCGTAGCCCTCCTTGGTGTGCTCGGGAAATTGAAGTGGAGCGCCGCGGTGGCCAATGGAGAAGTCCGTCCGGTGGAACGGGCCCTCCGAGCACTGCTGCAGCTTCCGCTTCAGTGGGCCCTCGTCCATGTCCTCGACGAGGAAGTACGGACGGGGCCCGACCTGGACGTTGATGCGGCGCGGGAGCTTGCGCACGCGCTCCACGGAGCCCTTCTCGTTCGGTCCGGAGTCGTGCTCCTCGGCCCAGGCGCGTGCAGGAGCCACGAGGAACCAACAGACGCCCGCCGCTGCGAGCCACGTCACACGGTCTTGAGGCATGAGACTTCCGACTCCGGCTCTGGGGATCAGGTCCCCGTGGGTTCGGCATTGACGGGCCGCGCACTGTGGCATCCTCGCGACATGGCGAAAATGGCACTGCCCCGACCGCGGGCGCTCACCACGACGATTCCCGGTGGCTTGCGGATCGTCATCCCCACACGCAAGAACCTCTTCGTGCTGCTGTTCCTGACGCTCTGGCTTTGCGGCTGGGCCTTCGGCGAGGTTGCCGTGGCATCGAAGTTCCTCTCCGGCTCCGTCGGCGTGGAGGCCCCCACAGCGTTTCTATCTGTATGGCTCATCGGGTGGACGCTCGGCGGTGCCTTTGCGGTGGTCGCCTGGATCTGGAACGCCTTCGGCCGCGAGGTCATCGCGGTCGAGGCAGGCGAGCTCCGGGTCCGACATGAGACCCTGCGACTCGGCTGGACCCGCGTCTTCGACGCGAGCCACGTCCGCGCGTTGAGGATTTCACCGCCGGCGTTCGACCCGTGGTCACCCTCCGGTAGCCTACGTTTCTGGGGCCTGGGGGGCGGCCTGCTCGCGTTCGACTATGGTGCTCGGACGTTTCGGATGGCTGCCGCTATCGAGGAGGCCGAGGCGACGACCATCGCCGAGGAACTGCGAGCATGGTTGCCGGCGTCCGGTTCAGTAGAGACTTCGAGCTCGGTGCGTTGAATGGGCTCCAGGTGGCTCCCGCTGTTGGCGCTTCCCATTGCGCTCGCCACGGTGGCCCTCGGGGGAGCGCCGGATGCTGCGGAGCCCACCGCTCCCGACGCTCCCACGCCACGCTTCCCCAAGGGCACGGCGCCCATGCAGCTCGGCCCCCTGCCGGCGGGCCTCGCCACGTGGGACGCCGCGACCTGCGCACGCTGCCATCCGGACGAGGCAGAAGCCTGGTCGCGCAGCGGCCACGCCAGGGCGCGCACCGATCTGCTCTTCCAGGCGGCCCTCACGCAGGACCGTCCTGAGTGGTGCGTGGGCTGCCATGCGCCGCTCGCGCGCGACACGGGCCGAGTGGTGCCATCGGCGGAGGCACCTCGGGAGGAACGCGGCGTCACCTGCGCCGCGTGCCACGCTGTGGATGGGGCTGTCGCCGCAGGTGAGGGCACTGACGGTCGCAAGGCGCCCCACACGGTCGCACCGGGTCCGCACCTCACCGACAGCGCCCTGTGTGCAGGGTGCCACCAGTTCGGCTTCCTCGTGCACACGCCTGCATCACTGCCCAGGCTCTCGGGCCCGCACCAGCAACAGCAGAACACGTATCGCGAGTGGCTCGAGTGGCGCCGTGCGAGTGGGGATTCACGCACGTGCCAGCGTTGCCACATGCCGGGCGGGGACCACTCTCTCGGTGGTGTGCGCCGCGTGGAGGCGCTGCGTGAGGCAATGCGGGTGGAGTTGGTCGAGGGCGGACGTGCACTGGAAGTGTGGGCGGAGGGCGTGGGGCACGCGATGCCCACGGGAGACGTGATGCGCTGGCTCTCGGTGGAGGTGGCGCCGGACGTCCTCTTCGAGCGCTCGCGGACCGTGGCCCGACTCGGTCGCACCCTCGCCCTGGACCTCTGGCCGCCCGAGCGCTCTCCTCATCTGGGCGTGCGCCACGACACCGCGCTGAAGGCCGGCGAACGACGCCGCATCTCCCTTCCCACTCCACCAGACGGCGCCGCGTGGACGGCCTGGCGGCTCGTCTATCACCTCGCCTCCGAGTCCCAGGAGCGCGAGGGCCTGGTTCCTCCCGAAGACTCGCGACTCATTCTCCATTCCGGGCTCCTGCCCGCGAGGAGCACGCCATGACGCCGCTACTGCTCTGCATCCAGCTCACCCTCCAGCTCGCAGCGCCGCCCCCCTCCCCTGTGGTGCTGGAGCCCGATCCGGGAGAGGCGAGACGACTGCACCCTCGCCGCGTCACCGCCTCCTCGTTCCTCCGGAATGGATGGAATAGCCAGGAGCAGAACTACCTCCCGCCCTACGTGGCGGACGATGACGCCTCCACCGCCTGGGTGGAGGGCGCGAAGGGCCGCGGTGAGGGCGAGTCCCTGCTGTGGCTCGGTCCCACTCTGGAGCAGGGGCGCCGGTACACCGTCTTCCTGCGCAACGGCTACCAGAAGTCGCAGGCGCTCTACCGCGCCAATGCGCGCCCGAAGACGGTGCGCCTCGAGCCCGTGCAGCTGAGCGAGGCGGGTCCCGTCGCTGCAGGGGCGGCCGTGGAGGTGACGCTCGCGGACACCCTGGGTTGGCAGGAGGTGAAGGTGCCCACCGAGCCGAAGGTCACGGGCCTGCGCCTCACCGTTCTCTCCACCTACCCGGGCACCTCGTACGAGGACACGTGTCTGAGCGACCTGCGCGTCTACGTGGAGGCGGGGGATGCCTACCGCGCGGACCTGGAGGCCCTGGCGTTCGAGGAGGTGCGCACCTTCGCCGCCGAGCGCCGTCGCGCCGCTCGCATGCAGGGGAGCAAGGCCCGCGTGGTGCTCGCGCCCCGCTACTCGGGGAAGGTGCTGACCAGGCTCGAACCGGAGAAGGGACTGAGAGACATCTCCCCGTCCGCCGCGCTGAGGAGGCTCTCCGGCGATCGCGCTCTCGGTGGGGCGCTCGAGCGCGCATCGGCGGCAGCGGAGACCTTTGCACGCGTCGACCGGAATCAAAGCGGTCACCGGAACGACCCCTGGCAGCGCGTGAAGGCCGCGGCAGTGCACCCCGCCTCCGGCACCGCAAAGGTGTCCCTCGCCGAGCTGTCCGACGAAGGGCTCGCAGCCATGGTCTCGCTGCTTCACCTGGGAGACGCGGCGTTCTTCGAGGCGGACACGGAACAGAAGGCGGTCCGCGCGCGTATCGCCAAGCTGCAGCGGCAGGAAGCGCGGGCCCTGGCTGCGTGCGTGAAGGAGTGCAAGTCGGAGCGCGCGGCCTCCCCGCCGGATCCATCGTGGGAATGCGGGACATGCGAAGACGAGTGTTCAGGAACCTGCTGGGAGGGCGCCTCATTCGTGACTGCGTCCATGCGCACAAAACACGAGATGGAGGCCGGGGACTTCATCCTGGGCACGGTCGAGCGTCCCTCAGCGCTGCTCCGTGCGGTATCCGAGGTGTCGGGTGACCGCGACGCGGTGCCCCTCTACCGACAGTCCCTGGTGCTCTACGAGGGTGACCTTGCGGGGGTGGTGGTGTCTGCGCGCAACTGGGGTTACGCAGAGGGTGGGCTCGCCGAGCTCGATGCCCATGTGCTGGATTGGGAAACCCTGCCGGACGGACGCAGCCAGCTGAAGGGCTTCACCACATTCACCGTGAGCTACCGAGAAAACAAAGTCACAGTTCGGCGCTTCACAGCGGCGTAGCGCTCCTCGAGCAATTGCGCGGGGAAGTGCGTCAACGCCGCTTGGGGTCGAAGTGCGACTTCAGCCCCTTCCACACGTCCACGTAGCTGCGCTGGCGGAACGGGGCCTCGAGCGCCGCCTCCGTGGGGTGAAAGACGTAGCGGCTCTCGAACATGAAGGCGAGCGTGGCGCCCAGGTAGTGGGGCTTCAGCTCCGCGCTCGAGGCCTTCTCGAAGGTCTCCGCGTCTGGTCCATGCGGGGACATGCAGTTGTGCAGGCTCGCGCCGCCCGGCACGAAGCCCTCCGCCTTCGCGTCGTACACGCCGTGGATGAGCCCCATGAACTCGCTCATCACGTTGCGGTGGAAGTAGGGGGGACGGAACGTCCGCTCCGCCACCATCCAGCGCGGCGGGAAGATGACGAAGTCCACGTTGGCCGTGCCCGCAGTGTCCGACGGCGACGTCAGCACCGTGAAGATGGACGGGTCCGGATGGTCGAAGCTCACCGTGTTGACGGTGTTGAACAGCGCGAGGTCGTACTTGTACGGCGCGTAGTTGCCGTGCCACGCCACCACGTCCAGCGGCGAGTGGTCCAGCGTGCACGCCCACAGCTTCCCCGCGAACTTGGCCACCAGCTCGACGTCCCCGGCCCGCTCCTCGTAGCTCGCCACGGGCGTGAGGAAGTCGCGGGAGTTGGCCAGGCCGTTCGCGCCGATGGGGCCGAGGCCCGGCAGCTCGAAGGGTCGGCCGTAGTTCTCGCAGATGTAGCCGCGGGCCGCCCCGTCCGTGCCGGGG
>JAKEEX010000715.1 GCA_022616315.1 Myxococcaceae bacterium | reverse complement strand
GCACCTCCAGCGCCACCGCTTGCGGCCCGCGCTGCGAGGGCGTGGGGAGCCACGTGAAGGTGCCGTCCGCTTCCACCTGGAGTCCCTCGGGCCCTTCCTTCAGGCTCCACGTCAGCGGCCCCGTGCCCACGGCATGCGGCCCGGACCCGCCGTACGCATAGTCCTCCCCGCACCGGGCAACGGTTCCCGGCACGGTGATGATGCGCGGCGGGATTGTGCCTCCCTCGCCGGGCACCACGAGCGTGGACCTGTCCGTGCACGAGAGCCCCGCGTCATCCACCACCTGGAGCTGAGCCCCGTACCAGCCGGGCGTCGAATACGTGGCGGACACCGCGCGTCCGAGCCACGGTGCATTGCCGTCCAGCACCCACTCCACCTTCGTCACCGTGCCCGCGGGCGCGACGGCGCTCGACGTCCACGTCGTCGAGAGGGGCGCGGGGCCACCCTCCTTGGTCGCCGCCGCGCGGCACTCGGGGGGCTCGCGGTCGCCCTGCCACACCACCACCTCCACCTCATCCCAGGCGACGAGCCCCTTGGCATCCACGACGGCGAGGCGTGCGTGGTAGCGCCCCGGTGCGTAGACCGCGTGCGCGGTCTCTCCGTCAACGAGCGTGCCCTCGCCCAGGTCCCACCGGTACCCCACGATGGCGCTGTCCCCCTCCGCGCAGTCGCACGTGAAGTCCACCGAGAGAGAGTCGCGGCCGCGCAGGGAGGAGGCCACGATGCGCGCGCTCGGAGGCGTGTGGCCCAGGGCGTCCTTGACGCGCACGCTGACCGAGCTCTCCGCGCTGCTGCCGAACTCATCGCGCACCACCACGCGCGCCTGGTAGCCGCCAGGCACTGCGTAGGTGTGGGTGACCTTCGGTCCGTGCATCGTCAGGCTGGCGTCGCTCGGATGCCAGGCGTAGCTGCGCAGGGGCACGTCCGCTGCGGCCGTCGAGCTGGAGGCATCGAGCGTCACCGTGAGCGGCGCGGGGCCTTCGGCGGGCGTGGCGCTCGCGTGCGCGGCGGGAGGCTGGGGCGCGGCCTCCAGGACACTGATGGCGAGGTAGAGGTCTGACGTCTCGAGGTTGGCGTCCTGGACACGCAAGCAAACCTGGGTGGTGCCCGGCGAAACCGGCGTCCAGCGCACGGCCCCCGTCACTGCATCCACCCGGAAGCCTCCGGGGCCTTCGCACACGCTGTAGCGCAGCGTCCCCGTGCCCACGGCGCGCACCGCGCCCTCGGGGTTGAACAGGTAGGGCACGCCCACGGCCGCCCAGAGGTTCGCGTCCTGCTGCGGAAGGAATGGCGCAGCCACCGCGGGCAGCGCCGCGAGCGTCAGCGCGGCGAGCAGTGTGCGTGTCAAGCGCTTCACGGATTCAGCGCGTGGTGGCACAGCCCGCTCACCCTGTCCCTCTCCCAGCGGGAGAGGAAAGGTGGGGGTGGATGAGGGATTCTGCGTTCGCACGGGCTCGACTCCTGCGTGGTGACGGGACGTGTCTTGCCGCAACGCCCGCACGCTACCCCGGCCTCCCCGCTCCGCACGCATCGCGAGCAGGTGGGCACTGAAACGGATGCCGTGCGAAGGGTTTATTCTCGGGAGAGGACCCACGAGGATGTGGCGGAACCGACAAGTGTGCATGTGTGCGCGCTGTGTGCCTCCGTCAGAAGATTGGGGGGAGGTGTGCAGTGCCCGGTATGATGCGCGCATCGTGGAATTTTGTGGAGACGCAGCAGCGTGGCGCAGGGTCGTGGCGGTGGTGTCCGCTCTGTGTGCGAGCATCGCCGCTGCCGAGCCCACCCCGCCAGCTCCACTGCCTCCGGTGGTGTCGGACGCACGGGTGGAGGTGGGCTACGCGCTCTCGGGCCGACGCGGCTGGCTGAGCGACGAGGACCTCGCGACGCGCTTCGTTCGCAGCGCCGTCGCGCCGTCGCACCTGCGCGTGTCGGGCGTGGCCTTCCTGCACGCGCTGCCTCTGGGGCTCTCCGCCGAGCTCGCACACGAGTGGTTCTCCGCGACGGGGCCCAACCTCCTGGGAGTGGAGGAGACGCACGCGCTCGCGGCAACGCGGGCGTCGCTCGCCCTGGCCGGGAGGCTGCGCCTTCTGCCGATGCTCGCGCTCGAGGGGTACGCGGGCTGGGGCATGGGTGCGCTGCCCCTGCTCGAGGCCTCGACGGGGAGGCTTCGCACCCTGTCGCTGCAGCACCACGGGCCACAGCTCGGCGCGGTGGTGGTGCTCGACGGGGGTGGCCCGCTGGCAGCGCAGCTGTCCGCGCGGTGGAAGCCCATGGCACTCGGCGCGGGCTTCGCGCAGGGGGAAGGACACCTCTCGCAGGTGGCGCTGGGGGCGCAGGTGGCGGTGGGCGGATGGCAGCTCGGGGGCTCGCGCTGGCACGCGCTCCTGGAGTACGGGCTCGAGCACTCCGAAGGTGCCACGGGGCCCGCGGAGCTGTGGCAGACGTCGCAGCGCTTCGGCCTGGGCCTGCGCGCCACGTTCGGCGAGGCCCCGGGAATGCGCACCCCTCCGCGTCCGGACCCCACCGGCACCGTCCGAGGCCGCGTGACGTTCGGCGACACCGGCGAGCCCGCTGCGGGCGTGGAGGTGACGGTGGCCGGCGGGCCCAGTGTCACTGCGGATGCGCAGGGAACCTTCACCGTGCCTGCGATGTCTCCTGGCACGGTGTCGCTCACGGCGCGTGCGGCGGGCTACCGCGAGGCCGCGCGGACGGTGGAGCTTCCCGCGGGTGGTGCGGTGGACGTGGAGCTCGCGCTCGCGCGGGACACGGGCCCCGGCACCCTCCGCGGCACCGTGACGCTGGCCGTGCCCGGCGGCAAGCCCGTGCCCGCGGCAGGCGTCCTGGTGGAGAGCCCCGGTGTCGCGTCCGTGCGGACCGGACAGGACGGCACCTTCACGATCGGCCAGGTGGGACCCGGCCCAGTGCAGGTGGCCATCCGTGCCGAGGGGCGCCGCGCCGTGAACGAGGTCGTCGCCGTGCCCGCGGGAGGTGAGGCGACGCTCGACGTGGTGCTGGAGAAGGCCGCGCAAGGCGCGCTCGCCTCTCTCCGGG
>JAKEEX010000714.1 GCA_022616315.1 Myxococcaceae bacterium | reverse complement strand
GAAGACCAAGGACGCGGTCGAGGGGGCGCTGCGCGGATACAAGGAGATCAACCTCCGCGCCCTGCAGCTCCTGCGGCCCGGTGGCTTCCTCATCACCGCGAGCTGCACGTACCATGTGGACGAGGCGCGGTTCGAGGACATGCTCGAGTCGGCCGCGGTGGACGCGAAGCGGCGGGTGCAGATCATCGAGAAGCGCGGAGCCGGCAGGGACCACCCCGTCCTGATGCGCCTGCGTGAGACGCGCTACCTGAAGTGCTACATCCTGCGGGCGTTGTAGCGGAGCGAGGCCGGTGCGCGAGCGGGACGACGAGCTGGAGGCACCCGAGGACCGGAGGACCCGGGCTCAGAGGGAGCGTGCGGCGCTCGGTGCGCTCTCCGTCGTCTACCGAGAGGCCGATGCCGCCTGGGCCCCCTTCAGCTGCCCCGCGAGTGGCGAGTGCTGCCAGCTGACGAAGACCGGGCGGCAACCGTGGCTGTGGCGCGCGGAGTGGGTGCGGCTCCTGGAGCGGCTGAAGCGTGACGGGCGTCCCCTGCCCCCGGCGCGGGCGGACGGTGCGTGTCCGTTCCTCGATGACACGGGGCTGCGCTGCTCCGTGTACGCGGATCGGCCGCTGGGATGTCGCACGTTCTTCTGCGACCGCATCCGGGGTCCCGAGCGGCAGCCCGCGGAGGTGATGGACCTCCTTCAGCGCAAGCTGGAGCGGCTCTCCGTGGCGCTCGACGAGGAAGACACGGGCCCGCGTCCCCTGCTGGACTGGCATCGAACCACCCTCCCCTCGCTCTCCAATCTCCCCTCTCCCTCTGGGAGAGGGACAGGGTGAGGGGGATGTGCCGACACCGTGTCCCCCTGCCCGAATGACAGAGTGATGGAATCACGTCACCGCGCCACGCCGTGAACCAGGAGCCCGGATGCGCATCCTCGTCGCGCCGCAGGAGTTCAAGGGGACCCTCACCGCGCGCGAAGCCGCAGAGGTGATGGCACAAGCGCTCCGCGAAGAACTCCCGGACGCCGAGCTGGACGTACTCCCGATTGCGGACGGCGGGCCAGGGACGGTGGATGCAGTGGCTGCGGCCGTGCCAGAAGCGCGCGAGGTGCGTGTGCCCGTGGAGGATCCGCTCGGGCGCGCAGTGTCTGCTCGGTTCCTGATGATGCCGGATGGGCGGACGGCCGTGCTCGAGATGGCCGAGGCCGCTGGACTGTGGCGGGTGGCGCCGCAGGAGCGCGATCCATTGAACGCGTCCACCTTCGGCGTCGGGCAGATGTTGCGAGCAGCGCTGGATGCGGGGGCGAAGCGGCTCATCCTCGGCCTCGGCGGGAGCGCGACGAATGATGGGGGAGCGGGCGCGGTCCAGGCGCTCGGCCTGCGATTCCGCGACGCGGCAGGGCACGTTCGCACACCCGCCGGAGGCATTGCGCACGGGCGTGAGAGTGTGGACGTGCTTCGCGAGGTGGCGGACGTCGATCTCTCCGGT
>JAKEEX010000713.1 GCA_022616315.1 Myxococcaceae bacterium | reverse complement strand
CTCGAGCGCTTCAAGCACCCCGCGCTCGTAGCGGCGGCGTACAACGGAGGCCCCCCGGTGGTGCTGCGCTGGGTGAGCGAGCGCAAGGACAGGCCGCTGGACCTCTTCGTGGAGGAGATGTCCTTCCGCGAGACGCGTGCGTACGTGAAGCAGGTGCTCGCGGACCTCCATCTCTACCGCGCCTTCTATGGCGGCGCGCCAGCCCCGCTCGCGCTCGAGGTGCCGGCACCCTCCGCGAACGGCGTCACCTACTGAGCCGTCTCTGCCGCGGCGTAGGCCACGGCCACCTCCCCGGCGAAGCGCGCGTTGGCCTCGAGCAGGGCGAGGTTGGCCACGAGGCTCTTTCCGCCCGACCTGGCGGCCAGCTCTGCGAGGAGGAACGGCGTGACGGCCTTGCCCCGGACTCCCTGGCGCTTCGCACCCGAGAGCGCCACGAGGATGAGGCGCTCGACCTCGTCACGGGGCAGCGACGTCTCCTCTGGGGGCGGGAGCGCGAGGAGCAGCCCACCCTGGTGGAGCCGCCCGAAGCGCACCCGCGCGATGGCCGCGGCCTCGCGCGCGTCCGCCACCGCGTGCTCGAGCACCTGCCCGGAGGTGCGGCTGTAGAACGCGGGGAACTCGTGGGTGCCCACGCCGAGCACGGGAACGCCGAGCGTCTCCAGGAGCTCCAGCGTCTTCGGGATGTCGAGCACGGACTTGGCGCCCGCGCACACCACCGCGACGGGGAAGCGCGCGATCGCGCCGAGGTCCTGGGACACGTCCAGGTGCTCCTCGACGCCCCGGTGCACACCGCCGATGCCTCCGGTGGCGAACACGTGGATGTCCGCGGCCGCGGCCACCTCGCAGGTGGCGCTCACCGTCGTTCCCCCGGTGGCGCCGCGGGCCATGGCCACCGCGAGGTCCCTCGAGCCCACCTTCATCCGCACCGGGCCGGGCTGGGCCAGTCCACGCATCTCCCCCGCGGAGAGGCCCACGTGGATTCGCCCGTCCAGCACGGCGATGGCTGCGGGCGTCGCCCCCGCGCGCCGCACGGCCTCCTCGCAGGCCCGCGCTGCCTCCAGGTTCTGCGGATACGGCAGGCCCTGCGCCACGACGCTCGTCTCGAGGGCCACGAGGGGCCGACCCTCCGCACGCGCCTCCTGGACCTCCTCGGAGAACGTGAGCTCCATTCAGCGGCTCCTGCGCTTGCGCGCCACGCCGAGGTGGTACTCCTCGAGCTTCTTGTCCAGGGTGGGACGGGAGATGCCGAGCAGCGCGGCGGCGCGGATCTTCGTTCCCCCCGAGTCGCGCATGGCCTCCCCGATGGCCTCACGCTCCAGTCGACGGATCCGCTCCGCCAGCGTGCGCGGCGGCGGCGCCCTGCCCGGCACGTTCAGCGTCGGCGGCAGTTGCGGGGCGGAGCCCGCTTCTCGTGGATGCAGGAGCACCAGGCGCTCCGCGAGGAGGCGAAGCTCCTGCAGGTCGTCTGGCCAGCGATGGTCCACGAGACTGCGCCGCGCGTCGGAGCCGAGGCGCGGGGGCTCCGCTCCCAGGTGCCGGGCGACCACGAGGGCAATGCGCCCGAGGATGGCGACGGCCTCGTCCGCACGCTCTCGCAGCGGCACGGCCTCCCTCTCGTCTCCGCCGGTCTGCCCGGGCTCCCGCAGCACATCGCGCGGAGTCGGCTCCACGAGGACCTTCGTCTCCCCCACCTGCACGCTGTCCCCACGCCTCACCACGGCCTCACCGTGGAGCTGCTCTCCATTGACGAGGGTGCCGTTGCGGCTCCCCAGGTCCACGACCTTCAGGAGCCCGCCCTCGAGGCGGAAGCGCGCGTGCTGGCGCGAGACGCGGCTGTCGTCCAGCGGGAGACCACACGTGGGGCTCCGGCCCAGCGTCACCTCGGTGAGCACCTCGAATCGCAGCCCCGCCGAGGGGCCGGTCAGCAGGAGCAATGCCGGCATCCCCGCGAGGCTAGACACCCCGGTTCCCCTGCCTCAAACCGCAGGTCCGTGCACCGTCTCAGCTGGGACGCTCCGCGTCGAGCAGCGCCACGAGCTCGTCGTCGTCCAGTGCGCGCCCCTCCCGTGACACGAGGAGCGCGTTGAGCTGGCTCTCCTCCACCTCCACCTGCGCGCCCTTCCGCCACTCGGTGGTGTGCGTGGCTCCGTCCACGAGGCGCCCGAGCACACTGGCGTCCTCCCACGTGAGCACCTCCACCCAGAGGTTCTCCGGCACCGCGGCGCCTTCGGGGCCCTCCGGGTGGGTCTCGAACGGAGCACGCACCAGGAAGGCCAGTGGCTCCATGAGCCCGCGCCGCTGGAACCGGGCCTTGAACGCCGCCAGGAGCCGCTGGGCCGTGGAGCGGAGCTCCGCCGCCCGCTCCGGCGCCTCCTCTGCGAAGCGCTCACGGTAGGGCTTCAGGAGCTCGGCCGCGGTGTGGCGGCCCTCGGGAGAGACCACGGTCAGGAACGGCCCCTCGTGCCCCTCGAAGACCTCGAGCGGGATGCCCATCAGCTTCACCCGCGCCTCCTCGGAGGGGGCCAGGAGGAAGCTCTCACCCTCGGAGGTCTCGACCAGCGAGCCAGCCTCAGCTCCCTGTCCGAGCGCCAGGTCCGTGCACAGCTCCTGGAGGAAACCCTCGGCGGCCTCCAGGTCCTGCTCGCCCAGGTGGAAGAGCTCGAGGTTGCGCGCGCCGAACTTCTCCATTCCGTGGGTATGGACCCACAGGGGCGTGTCACCCTCGTTGAGCTTCTGGACGTGCACGTCCACGTGGTCCCGGATGTCGAAGTCCAGGTCCACGATGTCCGCCACGTCCTGCGCGTCGTGGAGCTTGAAGGCCGTCACGTCGAGCAGCACGCCCCCGCTGCGCTCCAGGATGGCACGCGCGCACACCAGGGCCTCCACCACCGCCATGGCCGGCTGCCCCTCCCGCGCCTCGAACGCGACGCGGTAGAACCCGCGCGCCTGTCGCAGCACCTCGAGCGCCTCCCCGCTCCCGGTCAGGAGATCCGGCGTCCAGCCCAGCGGGGCATCGCGCACCTCGAAGCGCACGTCCACGGCCGCGAGCTCCGTCTGCAGCTGGAAGCCCCATCCCTCCTCGTCGCCGGTGAAGACGAGGGCGTCCGCGTCGAGCTCCTCCTCCAGCGAGGAGAACTCCACCGGCGCGGTGGCCGCCGTCGCAATGATGTAGACCTCTTTCACGGATGCCTTTTGGCCAGGGCCACTTCGGGGCCTTGTAGCTGCCGCTCGCCACGTGCGCCACACCTGTGGCGCCGCGGGCCTCACCTTCCCTAGACTGCCACGGACATGAGCGACGGAGCCCGTCCGCCCCACCGAGCGCCCGCCACCGCGGGCCCCTCCCAGAAGCCTGCGTCCACGCCTCCACCTGCGCCCGGCGTCCGGAGCGCTGCGCGCGTCCAGCCCCTCGCGCCGGAGCCCGCCCGGCCGCTCAGGGAGCGCCTGACGGGGAGCGCGAGCAACGTGCTCCTCAACGGTGCGGCCGCCGTGCGCGACACCCTGTCGGACCTCCGCAGCCGCGACCGCTTCTTCAAGTTCAAGGCGGGCATCGTCGGTGCGTGGGCGCTGCTCTCGGTGACGAGCATCGGCATCGCCTGTCCTTCCGGCGCCCTGAGCCGCAGCGCGAACCTCGGCGCCCGGCTGGTGCTCGCAGGGGACGACACGCACCCCGTCTTCACCATCTTCAACGACGGCACCGAGCCGTGGACGGACGTCACCGTCATCGTCAACGAGCGCTACCGCGCCGCGGCGGCGCGCGTGGCCCCCGGCAGCAACCTCACCCTCACCCCAGGCCAGCTGCTCGGCGCGGATGGCACGGCCGCCCCCTCCGACCTGCAGGTGCAGGCGCTGGAGGTCCGCACGGGTGATGGAGACGAGGTGCTGATGGCGGACGGCGAGCTCAGCGAGTAGCACCTTCCAAGGAAGTGCGAACGCCGTGAGCCCCGAGAAGGGAGCCCACGGCGTCCGGTCACTTCAGGGTGTGCCTGCGCTGGCCTACTTCGTCTCGGCCTGGGTGCTCGCGGGCTCGGCCGCGGCCGGCTTCGCCGGACGGTCCACGAGCTCGAGGATGCACATCTCCGCCGCGTCACCCCGGCGGAACCCGGTGCGCACGATGCGGGTGTAGCCACCCGGCCGCTGCGCGTAGCGCTGCGCGAAGTCGGTGAAGACCTTGTGCAGGACGTCCTTGTCCTTCACCACGCGGCCCGCGAGGCGGACGTTGTGGAGGCCACCCTTCTTGCCGAGGGTGATGACCCGCTCCGCCATCTTCCGGGCCTCCTTGGCCTTCGGCACGGTGGTGCGGATGACCTCGTGCTCGAGCAGCGAGGTGACCATGTTGTTGAGCATCGCGAGCCGGTGGCTCGTGGTGCGGTTCAGCTTCCGACCTGCAACCTGGTGACGCATGGCACTTCCTTCTCAGGAAGCGCCCCCCTCGAAGGGAGGCGCCCCTCCACGCCGGCCGTGTCAGGTACCGGGTGGGCTTGTGGGTGAAACGACCGTCAGATCTTCGGCTGCGAGGACGGGGCCGGCATCGTCTTGGGCGGCCAGTTCTCCAGCTTCATGCCGAGCGACAGGCCCATCTCGGCGAGGATCTCCTTGATCTCCTTCAGCGACTTGCGGCCGAAGTTCTTCGTCTTGAGCATCTCGGCCTCGGTCTTCTGCACGAGGTCCCCGATGGTCTTGATGTTGGCCTGCTGCAGGCAGTTGGCCGAGCGCACCGACAGCTCCAGCTCGTCCACCGAGCGGAACAGGTTCTCGTTGAGCTTGGCCTCCTCGCGCGGGGCCTCCACCGCCACCGGCTCCTCCGTCTCATCGAAGTTGATGAAGACGGTGAGCTGCTCCTTGATGATCTTCGCCGAGTACGCCACCGCGTCCTGGGGCGTCACCGAGCCGTCGGTCCACACCTCGAGGGTGAGCTTGTCGAAGTCGGTGACCTGGCCCACGCGCGCGTTGGTGACCTGGTAGTTCACCTTGCGGATGGGCGAGAAGAGCGAGTCCACCGGGATGGTCCCGAGGGGCGCGCCCACCACCTTGTTGGCCGCCGCGGGCACGTAGCCCCGGCCACGACGGCACGTCAGCTCCATGCGGACCTTCCCGCCCTCGGAGATGGTGAAGATGTGGTGGCCCGGGTTGAGGATCTCCACCTGGTCGTCGGTGATGATGTCACCGGCCTTCACCTCGCGGGGGCCCTCGGCCTCGATGCGCAGGGTCTTCACCTCGTTGGTGTGCATGCGCAGCAGCACCTCCTTGAGGTTGAGGACCACGTCGGTGACGTCCTCCGCCACCTCGGGGATGGTGGTGAACTCGTGCTCCACCCCGTCGATCTTCACGCCCGTGATGGCCGCGCCCTGGAGCGAGGACAGCAGCACGCGCCTCAGGCCGTTGCCGAGCGTCGTCCCGAAGCCGCGCTCCAGCGGCTCCGCCACGAACTTGGCGTAGGTGGGCGTCACGCTGTCCTGGTCCACGTCCAGTCGGCGCGGCTTGATGAGGTCACGCCAGTTCTTCGCCACGAAGGTCTCTGCCATGGTCTTCTGCCTTCCTCTGCGGTGCGCCACCCACTTCCCCACCCGAACGGCGGGAGGGCGCCCACGGAATGCCGGGACTGTAGCCCCGGCGTAGACACGAGCGCCCCGGGGGGCCAAGTCGGACCTCCACCGGGGCGACACTCCGCTCCCAGGAACCCGGGGAGCGGAAAAGCACTACTTGGAGTAGAGCTCGACGATGAGCTGCTCCTGGATGGGCATGGTGAGGTCCTCGCGGTTCGGGGCCGCCTTCACCGTGCCCTTGAAGGCCTTCTTGTCGAGGTCGATCCACTGCGGCACGCCGCGGCGGTCCACCGTCTCCAGCGCCTCGGAGATGCGCACGACCTTCCGGCTCTTCTCCGTCACCTCCACCACGCTGCCCGGGCGCACGGCGAAGGACGGGATGTTCACCCGCTTGCCGTTGACGGTGAAGTGACCGTGCCGCACCAGCTGGCGCGCCTCGTTGCGCGTGTCCGCGAAGCCCATGCGGAACACGACGTTGTCCAGGCGCAGCTCGAGCTGCTGAAGGAGGTTCTCGCCCGTCTTGCCCTTGGCCGCCGAGGCGCGGTGGTAGTACCCGCGGAACTGGCTCTCCAGGAGGCCATACATGCGCTTGACCTTCTGCTTCTCGCGCAGCTGCACGCCGTAGCCGCTGAACTTCACGCGGCCCTGGCCGTGCTGACCGGGCGGGTACGGACGGCGCTCGATGGCGCACTTGTCCGTGTAGCAGCGGTCACCCTTCAGGTACATCTTCAGGTTCTCGCGCCGGCAGATGCGGCAGGCGCTGGCAGTGTAACGGGCCAAAGTCTTGCTCCTTCGGAAAAGGGTCTCGAAGAGCGCGCCCTGCCTTTGGCACAAGGGCGCGCCTGAGAAGAAACGGGATTAGACGCGACGCCGCTTCGGCTGCCTGCAGCCGTTGTGGGGGATGGGGGTCACGTCGCGGATGAGGCTGATCTTCAGGCCCGCGGAGGCGAGCGCACGCAGCGCGGACTCGCGGCCGGCGCCCGGGCCCTTCACCATGACGGAGACGTTCTTCAGGCCGTGCTCCATGGCCTTGGCCGCCGCGTCACCCGCCGCCACCTGCGCCGCGAACGGGGTGGACTTGCGGCTCCCCTTGAACCCGCGCGCACCGGCGCTGGACCAGGAGATGACGTTCCCGGACACGTCGGTGATGGTGATGATGGTGTTGTTGAACGTGGACTGGATGTGGACCACGCCGTTCAGGATGTTCTTCTTGCCCTTGCGCTTGGACTTCTTCGCGGCGGGCGCCTCGGGCGCGGTCGCGACGGGCGCGGTGTCCTTGACCTCGTCAGCCATGGTGATGCGGACTCCTCGTTAGGTGGTCAACCCCGGAGGACCGCCGCTCGCGCGTGGGCCCTCGGGGACAAGAGTGGGTTCAGCGTCCCGCCGGGGCCGCGGCCTTCGGGCGGATGATTCCGCGCTTGGGACCCTTGCGGGTGCGCGCGTTCGTGTGGGTCCGCTGGCCGCGCACAGGCAGGCCCTTGCGGTGACGGAGGCCGCGGTAGCAGCCCAGGTCCATCAGCCGCTTGATGTTCATCGTCACCTCGCGGCGCAGGTCACCCTCGACCTTGTACTGGGTCTCGATGATCTCGCGCAGCTTTCGCGCCTGGTCGTCGGTGAGGTCCTTCGTCCGGGTCACCGGATCGATGCCGGCCTGCGCGATGATGTTCTGCGCGGTCCTGCGACCGATTCCGTAGATGTACGTCAGCGAGATGACCGCGCGCTTTCCGGGCGGCAGGTCGATTCCGGCGATTCGAGCCATGTCGTGGCGAGTCCTTCAGTGAGGAGAGAGGAGAGGGGGTGTCCCTGAAGAGGAAGCGGCCGTCAGCCCTGGCGCTGCTTGTGGCGGGGGTTCGACGCGCAGATGACCCGCACGATGCCCTTGCGGCGGATGACCTTGCACTTGTCACAGACCTTCTTCACCGACGCTCGAACCTTCATGGCTGCACTTCCTTCTTGAAATCTGGCCTTCTGAATCCTGGAGGCACCCTTCTTACCGTGGGGCCGCCCCCGAAAGCTAAAGTCAACGTCACTTGGCCCGGTAGGTGATGCGACCGCGGGTCAGGTCATACGGCGAGAGCTCCACCTTCACCTTGTCCCCGGGGAGGATGCGGATGAAGTGCTTCCGCATCTTCCCGGAGATGTGCGCGAGCACCCGGTGGCCGTTGTCCATCTCCACGGTGAACATCGCGTTGGGAAGCGGCTCGATGACCTTCCCCTCGACCTCGATGGCATCTTCCTTCGGCAAGCCTTGGACCCCGTCCTGCCTCTCTCGAAGAGAGGCATTGGAAAGCGCGGCGCGATAGCACGTCCCCGTGGGGGAGGCAAGCCCGCCGACGCATTGCGCCTCCTTCAGACCTAACCCCTGGGGACGATGGCCGCTGGGAGGCCGTGGTCCCCCTCGGCCGGCGGCCAGACGGTCAACCGCGCGAGGCGCCGGTCCGGCTCAGGGCCGGCCCAGCACCCGCCTCACCTCCGCGAAGATGCCCTCCGGGGAGCCCACGCCCTCCACGCGGCGGAGGAGCCCGCGCTTCTCGTAATAGGCCTTCAGGGGCTCGGTCTTGGCCCGGTACTCCACCATGCGGGCCTTGACCTTCTCCGGCCGGTCGTCCTCGCGCTGGACGAGCTCGCCCCCGCACAGGTCGCACAGCCCGGCCCGCTTCGGGGGGTTCTGGGTGAGGTGGTAGACGCTGCCGTCCCGTGGGCAGCTGCGCCGGCCGGCGGCGCGCTCGGCGAGCACGTCATCCGGCACCTCGAGCGACACCACCGCAGTGAGGCCCTTGCTCAAGCCCTCCAGCACTCGGTCGAGCGCCTCGGCCTGGGGAACGGTCCTGGGGAAGCCGTCCAGGATGAAGCCGGCCGCGCAGTCCGGCTGCGCCAGCCGCTCCCGGACGATGCCGATGACGAGCTCGTCCGGCACCAGCTGTCCCGCCGCCATGAGGGGCCCGGCCTGCTTCCCGAGCTCCGTCCCCTCCTTCACCGCCTGGCGCAGGATGTCCCCGGTGGAGATCTGCGGGATGCCGAACGCAGCGTGGAGCTTCTTGGCCTGGGTGCCCTTCCCTGCGTTGGCCGGCCCCAGAAGGATCAGGTTCATCATCTCTCAAGCCTCCCGGCGGATCAGGACGGACCCGAAGCATCCGCCCCCATTGAACGCCGAGCGCCCTGCCCCTTCGAGGCCCTCGTGTGGGCCCGAAGGACCAGGGCGCCGGCGCTCCCTCGCCAAAGCGTCAGGCCGCCGCGCGCACGCGACCGCGGATGCGCGGTCCGCGAGGCCCGGCGAAGCCCTCGTAGTTGCGGCTGATGAGGTGACCCTCGATCTGCTGCACCGTGTCCAGCGCCACGCCCACCACGATGAGCAGCGCCGTCCCACCGAACTGGAAGCTCTGCCCCAGCAGGCCGCTCACCACCGTGGGGATGACGCAGATGACGGCCAGGTAGATGGCGCCACCGAAGGTGATGCGCTGGAGCACCCGCTGGATGTAGTCCGCCGTCTGCCGGCCCGGGCGGATGCCGGGGATGTAGCCGCCCTGCTTCTTGATGTTGTCCGCCACGTCGTCCGGCCGGAACGTCAGGGCCGTGTAGAAGAACGTGAAGAAGACCACCAGGAGGACGAACACCCCGTTGTAGATCCAGATGTTCGACTCCAGCACGCGCTGCACGCTGGTGAGGAACGGAAGGAAGGTCCCCAGCGTGGCCGGGAAGGAGAGCAGCGCACCCGCGAAGATGGGCGGGATGACGCCCGCCATGTTCACCTTCAGCGGGAAGTACGTGGCCTGGCCCGCGAACATCCGGCGCCCCGCCATGCGCTTGGCGTACTGGACCGGGATGCGCCGCATGCCGCGCTCCACGAACACGACCACGCCCACGAGGAACACCATGAACAGCATGAGCGCCACGACCGCGCCCATCCGGTTCTCTCCCGGCGTGGTGGCCAGCTGGTAGAGCTGCTGGGTCGCGCCCGGGATGGCCGCCACGATGCCCGCGAAGATGATGAGCGAGATGCCGTTGCCGATGCCGCGCTCGGTGATCCGCTCACCCAGCCACATGATGAAGGCCGTCCCCGCGGTGAGCGTGATGACGGTCATGAACGTGAACCACAGCCCGTCGTTCGGCACCACCACGCCGCTGAAGCCCAGCTGGGTCTGCGGGTCCGAGCTGCGACCGATGGTCGCGAGCCACCGCGAGATGCTGATGCCCTGGATGATGGACAGGAAGATGGTGCCGTAGCGGGTGTACTGGTTGAGCTTCTGCCGGCCCGCAGCGCCCTCCTTCTGGAGCGCCTCGAGCTTGGGGACCACCACCGCGAGCAGCTGGATGACGATGGAGGCGGACACGTACGGCATGATGCCCAGGCCGAAGATGGACATCTGCTCGATGGCGCCGCCCGAGAACAGGTTCAGCAGGTTCACGAGCCCGCCGGCCTGCTTCTGCTGCGTCATGTAGTCGTTCATCGCCGCCCGGTCGATTCCGGGGGTGTTGATGAAGATGCCGAGCCGGTACACGGCGAGCAGCAGGATCGTGTACGCCAGCCGCGCGCGGAGCTCGGCAATGCGGAAGACGTTGGCAAACGCGTTCAAAGCCACGTGGGAGCCATCCCTCGAAAAAGGTGCTCAGAAGACGAGCGCCCCTCCCCGTGATGCGGGAGAGGGGCGCGGCAGCCTAACCGACGGCGCCGCCAATCTCCAGCGGGCGCACACCGGTGGGCCTCAGGCCTTGCGGCCGGACGCGAGCGCCTGACGCTTGCGCCCGTTCGCCCTGGCGGCGCCCTCGGGCGTGTGCGCGACGAGCGGCACCTCGGTGACCGAGCCGCCGGCCTTCTCGATGGCCGCGCGGGCCGTGGCCGAGAACTTGTGGGCGTGCACGTGGAGCTTCTTCGCGAGCGTCCCCACACCCAGGATCTTCACGCCGGCAAACTGGCCCTTGGCCAGCCCGCGGGCGTCGAGGGCCGCGAGATCCACCGTGGCACCGGCGTCGAAGCGGTCGAGCTCGCCCACGTTCACCACCGCGTACTCGACGCGGTTGGGAGACGTGAAGCCGAACTTGGGCAGGCGCCGCTGCAGCGGGCTCTGACCACCCTCGAAGCCCTCGAAGCGCATGTTGCCGCTCCGGGCCTTCTGACCCTTGCCACCGCGGCCCGCGGTCTTGCCCAGGCCGCTGCCCTGGCCGCGGCCCACGCGCTTCTTGCGTTGCCAGGAGCCGTGCGGACGCTTCAGATTCGAAAGCGTAGACATTGTCGTATCCTTCCTTGGTCGCCTACTTCGCGGCGACCTTCTTGGCGCGGGCGGCCTCGCGCACGAGCACCTTGCGGGGCTTGCGGCGCTCGCGCTTCGGCGCGTCACCGGCCACCGTCTCGCTCGCCACCAGGTGCTTCACCTTGAAGACCATGCCGCGGTTCGAGGGCGTATCCTTGAGGAGACGCTCGTCCCCGAACTTCTTGAGGCCCAGCCCCTGGATGGTCGCCAGCTGGTCCTCGGACGCGCCGGCGTAGCTCTTCACCAACTTGATCTTGAGTGCCATGGAGGGGGTTCCTTTCACGCCGACTTCACGCCGGCAGTGACCTCCTTGCCGCGCAGCCGGGAGATCTGCTCCGCGGACCGGAGCGACTTGAGACCCGCCACCGTGGCCTTGAGCACGTTGTGCGGGTTGCGGGAGCCCTGGCTCTTGGTGAGGATGTTGCGGATGCCCGCGGCCTCGAGGACCGCGCGGACCGCGCCGCCCGCGATGACGCCCGTACCCTCGGAGGCCGGCTTGAGCAACACGCGTCCGGCGCCGAAGTGGCCGAGCACCTCGTGGGGGATGGTGTGCCCCAGGAGCGGCACGCGGAAGAGGTTCTTCTTGGCGTTCTCGCCGCCCTTGCGGATGGCCTCGGGCACCTCGTTGGCCTTGCCCAGGCCCACGCCCACGTGGCCGTTGCCGTCACCCACGACGACCAGCGCCGCGAAGGAGAACCGCCGGCCACCCTTCACCACCTTGGCCACGCGGTTGATGTTGACGACCCGATCCTGGAGGTCGAGGTCGTTCGGATTGATGGGAGTTGCCACAGGAGTTGCCTTTCGAAAGCGTTAGAACTTGAGCCCCGCCTCGCGCGCGGCGTCAGCCACGGCGGCGATCCGGCCCTGGTACGGGAAGCCGTTGCGGTCGAAGACCACCGCCTCGACGTTGGCGGCCTTCGCCTTCTCGGCGATGAGGCGGCCCACCCGCTTGGCGTCCTCCTTCTTGTCGCCCTCGTCCTTGCCCTTGAGCTCCTTGGACAGGGAGGACGCGTACGCCACCGTGCGTCCCGTGGTGTCGTCCACCACCTGGGCGTAGATGTGCTTGAGGCTCTTGTAGACGGTGAGCCGCGGACGCTCCGTGGTGCCGGAGAGCTTCTTGCGGATGCGGTTCTTGCGCTTGATGCGTGCGGTGACAATCGACATGGCGTCTTCCTTTTCCTTCCGGTGGTGATGAGGCCCTCCACCACCGGATGAAGGCCCCGGTCGTCACGACCAGGGCACGTTGGCAGGCGGGTGGCACTAGGCCGTGCCCGTCTTGCCCTCCTTGCGACGGATGCGCTCCTCGGCGTACTTGATGCCCTTGCCCTTGTACGGCTCGGGGGGGCGTAGCGCGCGCATCTTCACCGCGGTGGAGCCGAGCGCCTCCTTGTCCGCCGAGCGCAGCGTGAGGCCGATGGTCGGCAGGCTGTCCTCGGTGCGGGGGGCCTTGTCCACCTCGGCCGTGACGCCCTCCGGCAGGTCGAAGACCACCGGGTGGCTGTAGCCCAGGGAGAAGTGAACGGCCTTGCCCTTCACCTCCGCGCGGAAACCGACGCCGCGGATGTCCAGGCGGCGCTCGAAGCCCGTGCCCACGCCCTTGGCCGCGTTCGCCAGGATGGCGCGCGCCAGGCCATGGAAGGCCCGCGCCTCGCGCGAGT
>JAKEEX010000106.1 GCA_022616315.1 Myxococcaceae bacterium | reverse complement strand
GGGACACCCCTGGCACCCCCGCCTGGGGGGAGTGGCTCGGTTGGTCTGACCGTCTGACCACTTCGGCGACTTCCCCAGGCCCCCGGAGGCTTGGGGCGTCAGGGGCTGTGCCGCCCATTCCGAGCCCCGACGCGTCCCCCCTCGCGCGCCTCACTGTGCTGATACCCCAAGCCCCCGCGTCCTCCCGCAGCCTGCATGCGCGCGAGGCAAGCACTCGGAGTGGGCGGCACCTGCAGCAGAAGACGGCACGAGAGCGTGCCCGTGCCTCCCGCGGAGGACTCGGACGTCATCGCACGACCAGCACCGGCTTCTCGCAGAGGTGCACCACCTTGGTGGCCACGCTGCCCATCAACATCCGCGCCATGGCGTTCCGGCCGTGGCTGCCCATCACCACCATCTCCACGTCCGCCTGGCGTGCGAGGTCCGCAATCCTGCGCGCCGGGTCTCCCAGCTCGAGCTGCGTATTCACCGACACACCCTTCGGCTTGACCCGCGCGGCGACGTTGTCGAGCAGGTCCTGGCCTTCCTTGCGCAGGCTCGCCGTGAGGTCCGTGGCGAACTCCGCCGGCAGCCCCGGCGGCGTGTCGATGGGCGTCACCACGTGGAGCAGCGTGAGACTCGCCCCCGTCTTCGACGCAAGGCGGGCAGCGAGGTCCACCGCATCGAGTGAGGGCTGCGAGTTGTCGATGGCGACGAGGTAGCGTGACATGCGGAGCTCCTGGCACGGTGCAGCGGGAGGCCAGGCGGCATCCTCCCTCCGCATCACGCGTCCGTGCGCCGCTCCGCAACGGAAGTGTCAGATGCGCGCAACCACGGCGCCGTGAGTCACTCGCCGAGGTGGAACGGCTCGCTCGCCACCTCGATGGTGACGTTGACTCCCTCCGCGTTGGTCCAGCCCGGGTGGACACTCTGCACGAACCGGTACTCGCCAGGCGGCAGGTCGCCCCGCATCTCGAGCGACTCGGAGACCTGACTCAACGGCCCGAGCCCTTCATTGATCTTGTTGCAGGACGCGTTCTCCGTCCGCCGCAGCTCCTCAATGAACTCCCCGTCCACGTGCCGCTGGAGCTTGGACGCGCACAGGTTGTAGCCCACGCTTGACAGCGAGCCGTTGTGGAGCGTCACCTCCACGGGGGCACCCAGGCTGTAGCGGTCCTTGTCCGTGGTGAGGCTCAAGTTGTGCTCGGACGGTCCACAGCCCGAGAGCCCCAACAGGGTCACAGCACTGAAGAAGAACGTCTGGGTCAGGCGCATGGGACTCTCCGCGACTCGTTCTCCTGTCACGTGACGCAAGGCCCTGACGGAGGGCGTCCAACCTAGCAAGCCCTGCCCCACTGTCGAGAACCCAGGTCCTGTTGCCTGTCATGCGACGGTTGACCTCGGAAGGCCGCTTCACGGGTGCCCGGCTCCCTGCTCTCCGCGCGCACAGACAGCGGCCAGCCTCCCCGTCTCTCACCGCACGCGTCGCATCCGGTATTCGCTGTCGCCCCCCGGGCGCACGGTGCGCTCGTGCCGCCACCACCGAATGAGCGCACACCGCCTCCAGCAGCTCCGCGCAGACGTCCGCGCGCGTGCCGAGAATCGCCCCGGCGTCTATCGGATGCTGGGCCCCTCGGGCGAGGTGCTCTACGTCGGCAAGTCGGTGGCGGTGCGCACGCGGTTGCTCTCCTACTTCCGCGCGGAACGCGGAGAGAAGGCGGCGGAGATCATCGGCCATGCGCACGCGGTGGAGTGGGACCACCTGCCCAGCGAGTTCGCCGCGCTGCTCCACGAGTTCCGGCTCATCAAGCGCCTGCGTCCTCCCTACAACGTGGAGCACAAGCGCGACTCCTCGGTCTGCTACATCAAGCTGACGCGCGAGGCCGTGCCACGTCTGCTCGTTGCGGGCCACGTGACGAGCGACGGCTCCGAGTACTTCGGCCCCTTCCGCGGGCGGGCCCGCATCACCGAAGCCGTGCGCGCGGTGGCGGACCTGCTCGAGCTGCGCGACTGCGCCGCGGACACCCCCATGCGCCTGGCGGACCAGATGCAGCTCTTCCGCCTCGCCGAGGACCCGCGCTGCGTTCGCGGCCAGGTGGGGCGCTGCGTTGCACCCTGCGCCGGAGGCTGCACGCACGCGGAGTACCTCGCCCGCATCGCGCGCGCCCGCGCCTTCCTCGAAGGCGAGACGGACGAGCCTCTGCAGCTGCTGCGCGCCCGCATCCACACCGCCGCGCGCCGCCTCCAGTTCGAGTACGCCGCCGAGCTGCGTGACCGCGCCGACTCGCTCGAGCTGGTGCAGCAGGAGCTCCTCCAGCTGGGCCGCACGGTGGAGAGCCTCTCTTTCGCGTACACGGTGCCGGGACACGCAGGTGAGGACCGTGTGTATCTCGTGCGACGTGGCAGCGTGCGCGCGGAGCTCCCGGCTCCCCGCACCACCCCGGAGCGCCGCGCACTGGAGACGCAGGCGTGCGAGCTCTTCTCGCGGACGGAGCCGGAGACGCTCGGCCTGCGCGCCCACGAGGCGCAGGAGGTGCTTCTCGTGGCCCGCTGGTTCCGGCTGCACCCCGAGGAGCTCGAGCGCACCGTGCCTGCCTCGGCGTGGACCGGTCCGCCCCCCACACCGGACGCCGCCGCCGGGCACTGAGCCACGCGCGCCCCCTGTTCTCTCCTGGGCGTCTCCCCTTCGCCACGCGCATTTCGAACTCCACGGACGTATGCTCCGCGACGACGCGCAGAAGCCCTCGGACTCCGAGGTGCGTCGCGTCGGGAGGGCCGTATGGGACGCAGCGTCTTTGAGGCGGAGCGGACCCGACTGTGGCTCGGTGTCCTTCTTCTGGGCCTCGGAAGTGCGTGCGCGACCGGGCAGCTGGGGACACGCAACCGCCCCGTCCAGACGCTCGTGAACGAGCTGAAGAAGGGAGGCTGGGAGCCGGACAACCCCTTCTCGCTCGACCCTCAGGACCTGGAGGTGGCGCACCAGGCCATCGGGATGTACGGGAGCTCGGCGGACCGGCTGCAGCGGACGGTGAACTACCTCAACAGCGCCAGCGGGATCGGCTTCCAGTACTCGCCCAACGTCACGCTCACCGCGCGCGAGGCCCTCCGCGCCCGCACCGGGGACTGCATGACGTATGCGTCCCTGCTCGTCGCCATCGCGCGGACGCTCGTCATCCCCGCCTACTTCGTCTACGTCAGCGAGCTGCCCGTCCACTACGACTCGAGCGGCTGGCTCTACTCCGCCTCGCACATCGCCGTGGCGCTGGACGTGGGCTCCGGCGCCCTGGTGGTGGACCTGCTCGCCAGTCGCGAGGAGTGGCCTGGCTCGGTGTTCCGCAAGGTGGACGATGGCGTGGCCGCCTCGCTCTTCTTCACCAACCGCGCCGTGGAGCGCCTCGTCCGCGGTGACACCGCCGGCGCGGAGCAGATGCTGCGCACGGTGCTCGCCTTCGCCCCCGAGGTGCGGGAGCCCTGGGTCAACCTCGGCGTCGTCCTCCTTCGCAGGCAGCAGGCGAAGGAGGCGCTCGCGCTCCTCAGGGAGTCCCTCAAGCGCTTCCCGGACTATCAGCCGCTGTGGACCAACGCGGTGCGCGCGGCGCGGGCGCTCGGGGACGAGGCGATGGCGAAGCAGCTCGAGACGGAGGCCGAGCGCGTCGCCAAGCGCGACCCGTACTTCCACTTCATGCGCGGCGTGGCCGCCTACCAGAGCGGGGACTTCGCCTCGGCCATCACCTCGCTGGAGACGGCGGTGGAGGGCATGGCGGAGGGCTCCTTGGTGCGGGCCTGGCTGGTGCGCGCCTACCTCTCGGGCGGAGAGCACAAGAAGGGATGGGAGCTCTTCGCCACGCTGCGGAAGGAGGCCCCGAAGGACCCGCTCCTCGACACGCTCACGACCGAGTTCCCCCGCCTGGCGCTCCTGGACGTGGGCTCCACGTCGACAGAGCAGGCGGTGCGCCTCCTCGGAAAGGCACGACGCAAGAAGCCCTGACCTCCTTCATCGAACGGACGCGTGGGTCCACAGGTGCAGGGCCGCGTAGGCGCGCCACGGACGCCAGGGCTCGGCGAGGGCACGCGCTCTCGCAGTCGTCACGCCTCCGAGCGCCTTGCGAAGCACGAGGTCCCCCGCGGGGAATGCGTCTGGCCACGCGAGTGCGCGCATCGCCACGTACTGTGCGGTCCAGTCACCGAAGCCCGGGAGCTCGACGAGCTGCTCGCATGCGCGCTCCGGGTCCGCCTGCGGGGTCAGGTCCACGGTGCCCATGCACACCGCGCGCGCAAGCGCCCGGAGCGAGTGCGCCCGCGTGCGCAGGATGCCGAGTGCAGTGAGCGTCTCCTCGCGCACCTCCGCGACCTGCTCCGGGAGGGGTGGCAAGTGCGTCAGCGCGGAGTGGCCCGTGTCGAGCGGTTCCCCCAGGGAAGCCACGAGGCGCCCGGAGAGCGTCGTCGCCGCGGCCACGCTCACCTGCTGCCCGAGGACCGCGCGCACCGCGGTGTCGAAGCCGTCGAACGCCCCGGGTACACGAAGCCCCGGCCGTGCGCGCACGAGCGCAGCGAGCCGTCTATCGCGAGACAGGTGGGTGTTCAGGACATCCGGCCTGGCATCCAGGTCGAACATGCGCCGCAGACGCGCCACCAGCGGCATGAGGGCTCCGGCGAGCGAAGGAGACACCTCGGCGCGGAGCGCTGCCCGGCCCGCAACCGGCGACACGCGCACCCAGCCCCTCTGCGCGCCGAGCCGCACCGTCCGTGCGTAGGCGTCACCCTCCACGCACTCCACGCCGGGCGTGGCGCGGGCTGCGAGGAAGGCGCGCACAGCGGGCCAGTCGTACGGAGGCCGGTACTCGAGCGTGAGGGAAACCGTGCCGCCTGCTGGGACGGGAAGCCTCCGGGTCCCGCGCAGCGCGGACGGGGTACGCCCGAAGGAGGCCCGGAAGAGGGCGTTGAAGCGACGCACGCTCTGGAAGCCGCTGGCAAAGGCCACCTCGGCCATGGGAAGCCGGGTGTCCTGGAGGAGCTGCTTTGCGAGCGCCATTCGCCGGGACTGGGCGAGCTCCACGGGTGACACGCCCAGCTCTGCGTGCATGGCACGACGCAGGTGGCGGGAAGTGACTCCGAGCTCGCGGGCGAGTGACTCGAGGCCCGCCTCGTTCATCGCGCCAGCTTCGATGCGCGACACCGCGGAGGCCACCACTCGCGGGAGTGAGTCCACCGGGGCGCTGCCCGGTGCGAGCTCCGGCCGGCACCGAAGGCAGGCACGGAAGCCGTCCCGCTCGGCCTCCACAGGGCGTGCAAAGAAGACACACCGGTCCCGGCCCGGCGTGCGTGCGCGGCACACGGGACGGCAATAGATGCCCGTCGTCTTCACCCCGACGAAGAAGAGGCCGTCGAAGCGCGCGTCACGGGCGGAGAGGGCGCGGTAGCAGGCGTTCGCATCGAGCTTCATGAGAAGGGCTCTAACCTGCCACGCACCCGGCTGCTGGCCGTTTTCGGACGTGGAAGCAACATCGCGCGGTCCACTCGCCCGGTGCTGTCTGGTGGGGCGAAGAGCGGGTGTCCAGGGCTTCGTCGCGAAGGAGGCCCACGGCCGTGTACACTGGTGAGGAAACCCTACCTGGAGCCCGCGTGTACCGTCTCATTCCGGTGGTTGTTGTTGGTCTCATGCACGTGGGTTGCGCGTTCAATCGCTCAGCAGACGCTTCACCGGCTTACATTCCCTCCTTTGGCAAACGGACCCGCATCTCGTCTCCGGTGGCGCTTGCTGTCGTCGCGCAGGAGCTCGGTTGCACGACCCAGGAGACAAGCGCCTGGGAGGACGAGCAGCTCGTCAAGGCGCGCGGCTGCAGGCGAATGGTGTATTTCGAGAAGCAATCCAGCAAATCATGGGGGCGCATCGGGCCCGTCTTCGAGCTCACGGCCGAAGATGAAGTCGTTGATTCCGATGCGCTCGTCACCAAGTCCAAGATGGTGTCAGGGGCACGGTGGGAATTGTTCCAAGACGACCTGCGCCAACTTGGCCGCACAGGGCATCGCGAATTCACTGCGCGGGTGCTGTGCATCCTTCGCATTGATGGAACCTTGCACCACTGCCTCGTCATCGGCAGCCATCCGACGTTTTCGGATGCAGTGGGCAAGGTTCTGAAGACCTATCGCCTCGAGCCCGCCACGCTTGATGGCCGCCCGGTCCCGGTTGACTTCGAAATCGTCGAGAGCCTCAAGAAGCTGTCGAGCGCTCCCTGAGGTGAGTTGAAGCGCCCGGCCCCCATCCGTCTGATGAGGTGGACCAGGCCTTCGAGGAGCCACTCCTGGGCCGGTGACTCACAACTTGGCCACGATGCGAACATCCCGTACGCCATCCGCGACGGCGAAGTCGAGGAGCCGGGCTCCCTCTTCGGTGACTGCCGCGCAGTCCCGGGATGAAAGCCGGTGGAACAGCTTGATGCGGAGGCATGCAGCCGCACGCCGCTTATGTTCGAGCTTCCAGATGCCGCCAACGAAGCCGTCGATGAGAATGGTGCCGAACGATTCGCCCGTCGTGGGGAAGTGCCGGCGATCCGCGTCTCGCACGATGTGCGTGCGGTCGGCATGGCCGAGCAGCACGTTGTCGTAGTCAGGCAAGAAGCGCGGTGGCGCCGGTGCGTCCGGGCCGGGTCGCGGGCCATCGGCCACATCGAACAGCTCGCGGCCGTCCTCGCCGCGAAACGTGCGCAACCGCGCCCGGAGTCGATCGAAGACTTCGCGAAGCCGCGTGAGCCCCGACCACGCCTGCGCGTCCGCGACTGTCGCTGGACCGAAGGCAGTCAGGTAACGCATCACCATGTCGTCGACCGCGGTCCCGGGGCCCAGTGGACGATTGAGCCAGTTCTCAGCAGTGGTGCACGTGGGCCGGCCACTCTTGCCCCACACACCACGCGGTGGCACCTGGACCAGTGGCAGAGTGTAATGGACGGCGTACGCCAATACCTGTGAGTCGTGGCCGGGCCACTGCTCCTGCCTCCGCCACCTCGCGAACGTCCAATCCCCCGAGGCGTCGTCCATACGGGCTTCCGGAGTGGAGCAGCCTTTCAAGGACTGGCTTCATCAGCGGACGAAGTGCCAGGCAGTCACGCGCCGTCACCAGGTGCAACGTTCCGCGCATGATGGCGATCCGAAGCGCCTGTCGCGTCTCGAGCATGCCCCCGAGCTCGTCCGGACTGAAGCTCTCGAGTCGCGAGCGAACGGAGCGGCGCCGGCGACATCCGAATCGCGTCATGCACGATTGCTCCGGCGTCAATCGGCGCCCTGTCCAGCGTCGGATCCGGTGTCTCCGGACGGCTCGCACGCACCGTCGCTGCAGACCTCTCCCGGCGCGCAATCTGCGTCGGTCGCACATTCAGGTTCAGGCCCTGCATCGGGGCGCTCCTCCGGAGGCCCTGCGTCAGGCCGCTCCTCCGGCTCGCAGACGCCATCCACACAGGCCTCGTTGGCAGGGCAGTCGGAGTCCGTGCTGCATTCAGGTCCTGCGTCGGGAGGAGGCGGAGGCCCTGCGTCGGGAGGAGGAGGCGGCGGCCCTGCGTCGGGCGGGCCTCCGCCATCGTACCGTCGACACGCGCCGTGGTCGCACACATGCGCCGCGGGGCAGTCG
>JAKEEX010000712.1 GCA_022616315.1 Myxococcaceae bacterium | reverse complement strand
TCACCCGGTGGATGGCGCGGGCCACCAGCTCCTTGCCCACCCCGCTCTCGCCCTGCACCAGCACCGTGGTGCGCGAGGTGCCGAGCCGCCGGATGGCGTCCATCACCCGGCGCATGGACGTGCTGCCCACCACCAGGCCTTCCGCGGTGAGCTCCGCCTCCGGCGCGTCCTGGGTGGCCACGCTGCCCTCTCGCGTGCGCGCCGTCTCCAGGGCCAGGTCCACCACCGGAAGCAGCGGCCGCACCCAGGCCTCGGGCTCGCACCCCGTCATCAGAAGCCTGTAGCGCGGCCCCGTCCGGCCGCCGAAGAGGCCCGCCTCATGCGGGGTGGAGAGCATGAGGGAGCCGTCCCCCACGACGCACTCGCCGGCCAGGGTGAAGACCCCCACCGCGGCGCCGGACTGTAGCTCCCGCAGCACATTGCACAGCTCGGCGAGCACGCGCGCGGCGCCGCCCTGGGTCAGCCCGCACAGTCGCTCGAGCGCGGCGGCGGGGATGGCCGCCCCCCTCGGCTCCTCCGTCTTCGGCCAGCCCGCAAGGAGCTCCGCGCATCGCTGCCCCGCCCAGGGGTCCGCCGCGTGGTTGAACCCGTCCACCGCCAGCGCCATCTGTGCCCGCGCCTCGGCCAGCTGGCCCTCCGCGTGGAGGAGCCGCGCGCGCACCCGCGCCAGCGCCGCGTGCAACCAGGGGATGCGCTATTCGGCCAGCTCCCGCTCGGCGCCTTCGAGGGCCTGGCGCGCCTCCGTCAGCCTCCCCGCCTCCACCAGCGCCTCGCAGCGGCCCGCCTCGCACTCGCCGTGCAGCGGAAGGCTGCCGAGCAGCTCTGTGGCCTCGCGCGTGCGCTCCCACGCGGCGACGGCCTCCTCCGCGGCGCCCTCCGCGAGCAGCACCGAGGCCTCCAGCCGGGCGGCAAGTGTCAGTCCCCAGATGCGGTCCACCTGACCGGTGACGGCCCGGCAGGCCTCGAGCTGCCGCCGCGCACCCACGGTGTCCCCCTCTCGCAGGAGTGCCCGCCCGAGCATCTCCCGCAGCAGGTAGGGCGAGGCCCCGCACGCCTCCAGCCGCTGCAACGCCGGCTCCACCACCGCGCGCATCGCGTCGAACTGGCCCAGCCGCAGGTACGTCACGCCGAGCCCGCGCAGCATGAGGACGGTGGCGTGGTCCAGCGGGTTGCCGAGCTCCACGAGCAACGCCTGCGCCTGCCGCCCCACCGAGAGCACCACGTGCGGCGAGTCCCCCGCTTCCATGTGGCGCTCGGTGAGGAAGGCCAGCGTGCGTGCGCGCGCGTAGCGGTCATCACGGGCAGCGGCGAGCTGCAGCACCCGCGCGAACTCGATGATGGCCCGGCGGAAGTCGTGCTCCAGCCGCGCCACGTGCCCCGCAGCCTCCTGGCGCCAGGTGAGCCAGGCGGCCCGCGCACTCTGCGAGTCCGCCAGGAGCGCCTGGTACAGGTGGCGCCGTGACTCCGCAATCTCGTTGCAGGAGAAGTGCACCAGGCCGCTGCCCAGCTCCGCCCAGAAGACGGCCCCGCGCTCGTCCAGGCGCGCCATCTCCGTGCGCGCGCCCTGGAGCAGGGCGAGCGCCCGCTCGCGGTCGTGGTGACGCCCGTGCGGCCAGCCCAGCGCGAAGCCGAGCCACAGGCTCACCAGCGCGGAGGCGTGCGAGGACAGGTGGGCGCGGGCGTCGTCGGCCGCCCAGGGTGCGAGCGCTGTGAGCGCCGCGGGGGCATCCCCGCGCCCCAGCAGGGCACAGCGTGCCTCCAGCGCGGCGGCCTCCGCCCTGGCGTGCGGGGAGAGCGCGCCCACGTCCAGTGCGGCGAGCGCCTTATGGGCCTCGGTGTAGCGCGCATCCACCACGAGGCCGTAGACGTGGGCCAGCGCGCCGCGCTCCAGGACCGAGCCCCCCCAGAGGATGGGACGTTGCGCCATCGGCGCCCCGACCAGCACCACCGTCGCACCGGGCGCCGCAGACTCAGACGATCCGCCCTCAGCCAGGCGAGCCAGCGCCCGACGCGCCGCGGAGGACGGAGCCAAGCTGTGCGGGTTCTCCGAGGGGAGCTCCCACCGGTACACGGTATTGGGGGACACCCCGAGCAGCGCGGCGAAGCGTGGCCGGCTCAGAGCACCGCGCAATCGCCGGATGTCCGTGGGAGAGAAGCTCGGTGGGCTCTCGGAGGGGGACGCGGCGACGTGGGACAGGACGGCTCTCCAGGGACGAAGCGATGCGGCTCGAGGGGAGCGAGTGAGCAAGCAGCTTCAGCAAGGGATTCAAACAGATGAATCCCGCGAGCCCTTCCGGCTCGCATGGTTGCACATGGCCCTCACCCGGTCCCGCTCCCAGGGGCTCATGAAGACACACGCCCCTGAGGGGGGCATGTGAGGGGTTGGCTGGTTGGCCGCGGCACGGCGCTCGGCCTCACGGAACGCGCACGCGCACGTCCGGGTGGTTCTGGAGCGACGGCCAGGCGACCACCGTGCCGTCGGACTTGAGTGCCAACGAATGCGAGCCGCCGCCGAGCGAGGAGGGCAGGCCGCCGGCGTCGATTGCGATGACGCCGGTGAGCCCCGGCGGCACGTCGCTCAGGCCCAGCACGCTCACGCCCCAGGCAACGACGGTTCCATCTCCCACGAGCGCCAGGCTGCGGTTGTCACCGGCGGCGAGCGAGACCACGTTGGTGAGCCCCACCGGCACGGCAAGCTCACCAGCAATGTTGGAGCCCCACCCGACGATGGCACCGCCCGCCGTGAGTGCCAGGTTGTGCCAGCTGCCTGCGGCCACTGCCACCGCGTCGGCCAGTCCCGCCGGGACGGAACGTTCGCCGTATGCATTGGTTCCCCCCCACACCACGACCGAGCCGTCACTCTTCATCGCCACACTGTGGTAGTCACCCGCGGTCAGCGCCATCACGCCGGTGAGCCCGGCCGGAACGGCGCACTGGCTCACAGAGTTGTTCCCCCAGCACACCACCGTGCCATCGGACTTGAGCGCGACGGTGTGGACCCGCCCGGCGTCCAGCGCCACCACGTCGGTGAGGCCGGCCGGCACGGCGCACTGGTCCACCTGGTTGTTGCCCCAGCACACCACCGTGCCGTCGGACTTGAGTGCGAGCGAGTGGAAGCCACCAGCCGCCACCTTGGTCACGTCACCGAGGCCCGCGGGGACGCCGAGCTGGCTGTAGATGCCATCGCCCCAGTCGACGACGGTGCCGTCGGACTTGAGCGCCACGTTGTGGGAGCCGCCCGCGGCGACGGCCGTCACGCCCGTGAGGCCAGCTGGCACTTCGGCCGCCCCGTTCGTGGTGCTCCCCCAGAGGACGAAGGAACCATCGGCCTTCAGGGCCGCGCTGTAGTCCTGGCTTGCCGCGACTGCCACCACGCCGGAGAGCCCGGCGGGGACGTTGCACTGTCCCTGTCCGTTGTAGCCCCAGGCGACGACAGTGCCGTCCTCCTTGAGCGCGAGCGAATGGTAGGGCCCCGCGACGACCTGCTTCACGCCGCTGAGTCCCGCGGGCATTCCGAGCTGATTGAACTCGTCCCAGCCCCACACAGCGACCGTGCCGTCCGCTTTCAGCGCGACATTGTGGGCGCTCCCTGCTGAGACCGTGACCACGTCGGTGAGGCCCGCCGGGATGTTGCACTGTCCCACAGTGTTGCTTCCCCAGCACACGATGGAGCCGTCGTGCTTGAGGGCGAGTTTGTGGCCTCCACCCGCTGTCACCGCCACGACTCCCATCAGCCCGTCGGGCGGCAGTGGCCATCCATCGGGGCCCCAGTAGGCGACGGTACCGTCTGCCTTCAGCGCGACAGTGTCATAGACGCCCGAGTCGATGGCGACGACGTCCGAGACCTCCGAAGGCAGCTTCATCGCGCCGTCCCAGGTGTCACCCCAGGCAACGACGGTCCCGTCCACTTGCAGCGCCACGCTGAAGTAGAACGACAACGTGGTCGACACCACGGTCCCCAGCCCGGGCGGCACGGTCCGCTGGCCGGAGTCGTTGTTGCCCCAGGCGATGAGGGTTCCGTCTTCCGTCACCGCGTGGGCCACGTCGTTGTTGAGGGCGAGCGTCGTCGGCGCCAGCACACGGACCGGCTTCTCCACGGTCTGCGCGGGAGACGCTACCACCACCTCGATGACCGACACGCCCACCTGGGCCGAAGCAGGCACGAGGACTCGCACCTCGTCGTCCGCCCAGGAGAGCACCGTCTCGACGGTCGCCCCGCCCACGCGGACCACCGAGGCCCCTTGGTCCGCGCCGAATCCGCTTCCACGCACCTTGAGCACGCCACCGCGCACCGCCATGACGGGCACGTCCGGGGGGACCGCCTCGAGCGTGAGATTCACCGTGCTCGTCTCATTTGCGGCCACCGTCACCTGTGCCTGGCCGTCCAAATAGCCGGCCTTCCGCGCAACCAGCGTGTGGCTCCCTGGGAGCACGTCCTGCAGAGAGAAGTCGCCACTGGCGTCGGTGACGGCCTGCCCGCTGTGGCCCTCCACGCTCACCGTGACGCCAGAGTGGGCGTTCGTTCCCTGCAGCAAGACCTTGCCTGACACGTGTCCGCGCTGGCTCGGAAGCGTGAGATGGACGGAGGCCGTCTGGCCCGCCGTGACCACCACCTCCAGCTGCCGCTGGACGTAACCCGCCTTCTGGGCCGAGAGCGCGTAGACACCAGGCGGCACATCCTCCAGCGAGAAGCTGCCGCTTGGAGACGTGGTCACCTCACCAGTGCGGCCGGCGAGCGTGACCGAAACGCCCTCATGGCTGCTCGCGGCCTCCAGCAGCACGCTGCCGGAAACGCGGCCCGATTGTGGGCCGGCATCTGGAGTGCCCGTGTCCGGCCCCCCCTCCGGCGGGCCACCACAGGCCGAAAGCCCGAACACACCCAAGACTGCCAAGGTCCGCAGAAGGCGAAACATGAACTCTCTCGCTGGATGGAAGATTCAACCCCGGGACCGGCGCGACGGCAGGCTCCCGGGGCACACCTGCGCTGGCTCGCAGCCTTGATTGGCAAGAGCCCTGCCCCGGGGCCGGCGCGAAGCCGACCCCGGGGCAGACATCAGTGGACCGCCATCACTGCTGGGAGAAGTCCCAGATGGCGATGCCGGAGGAGACCTTGCCTCCTGCGTGCGTGAAGTGGCCGCCCGCGTAGAGCTTGTTGCCGGAGACCATCAGCGTGCTTGCAAGGTCATCCAGCCCCACGTCAGGCGCGACGCCGAGCGCGTGGAAGCTCTCGCCGTCGAACCACG
>JAKEEX010000105.1 GCA_022616315.1 Myxococcaceae bacterium | reverse complement strand
CGCTCCGCTGCGCGGCAGCCAGAGCGCCAGCAGGCCAGCACGGGAGCGCACCCGCGTCACCCGCGGCGCACCGTGCCTCCCGCACCGTGCCTCACCGAGGTGCTGACTTCATCCGCGCCGTGGATGAGTCCCACCGGAAAGTGACCCGGTCGAAAGAGGGGTGAGGGGAGTGTGGAATCTGACCCCAACGTCACTCCCCCGGCACCCCCCCTTCCGCGGCGAGCACGCGCATCACGCTGAGGCGGATGCGGTCCACGGAAGGTGCACCGTCGCGCCGCTCCGCGCCGACGAGGGTGTCCACCACGCGTCCGCTCCGGTCCAGCACGTACGTGGTGGGGAGCCGGCGCGAGGCGAGCCGCTGGAAGAGGCTCCCACGCGCAAGGTAGACGTACCGCGCCAGGCCGCCGGGTTGCTTCTCGACGAAGGCGCGCAGGTGCTCCACCTCCTCGTCGGTGCCCGCCGGGTTGACGGCGAGGAAGCGCACCCCGTGCGGCGCGAGCTGCTCGGCCATGTCCAGGAGGAGCGGCATCTCCTCCATGCACGGCTTGCACCAGCTGGCCCACACGTTGACGACGACGACGTCGCCCCGCATGGCCTCCAGCGCCGTCTCCTCGCCGGAGAGGGCCACCACCCTGGCGGTGGAGGCACACGAGGAGAGCGCGAGCACCAGCAGTGCTGCGGCTGCGGGAAGTGCGGCGCGCATGCGGGACGTGGAGTGTACACTCGCGCAGGTACAGTCGACGGAGTGTCGGGAGATCACTCCCACGCCCAGCACGCAGGCAGGCGCACTCACGCAATCCTTCGCAAGCTCCGTGCTGCGCCGTGGGGTCTACCGCCCGACACGGGCAGCGGCACCGGTGCCGGCCGGGGGAAGCAGGCGCAGGAGCCCGGTGCCCAGCACCGCCGCGAGCGCGCTGCCCACGAGCACACCGAGCTTGGCCATCGTCAGCGTCTGGGGCGCGTCCTCGAACGCGAGCTGGGCGATGAAGAGGGACACCGTGAAGCCGATGCCGCCCAGGAGTGCAATGCCGAGCACCTGGGCGAAGCGAGCCCCTTCGGGCAGCTGCGCGAATCCGACCCGCACCGCCGCCCAGCTGGCCCCGAAGATGCCAACCGCCTTTCCCATCACCAGGCCCACGATGATGCCGAGCGTCACCGGCGACGCGAGCGAGGACACGCCGATGCCGACCAGCGGCACGCCCGCGTTGGTGAGCGCGAAGAGCGGCACGATGGCGAAGGCCACATAGGGGTGGAGGGCGTGGGTGAAGCGGGTGAGCGGTGGCTCCAGCTCCTCGATGCGCTCCTCGATGGAGAGCAGCTCCGCGCCGTCGATGTTGTCCACATTGCGATCCTGGAGGAGCTTGCCCGTGTGGGAGTGCAGCTCCGAGAGCACCTCCCTTGCGGGGCGCAGGGGGCGCGCCGGCACGCACAGACCGAGCACCACCCCCGCGATGGTGGGATGGATGCCCGCATGGTGGACGGCGTACCAGAGCGCCACGCCGCACGCCGCGTAGAACAGCCCGCTGTAGATCTGGAGGCGCCCGCCCAGGTACGTCACGGCGGTGATGGCGGCCGCCACCAGGAGCCACGTCATCGCGATTCCCTCGCCATAGAAGAGGGCGATGACGAGGATGCCGCCGATGTCGTCGAAGATGGCCATCGCGGTGAGGAAGACGACGAGCCCATGCGGGATACGCCCCTTGAGCAGCGTCACGCACCCGAGGGCGAAGGCGATGTCAGTGGCCACGGGAATGCCCCAGCCGCCCGCGGCGGGGGTGCCCCGGGTGAAGGCCAGGTAGAGCAGCGCCGGCAGCGCCATGCCCCCCACCGCCGCTGCCAGCGGGAGCGCCGCGTGCCGCAACGAGCGCAGCTCACCCGCGACCAGCTCCCGCTTGATCTCCATCCCCACGACGAGGAAGAAGAGGGCCATGAGCGCGTCGTTGAGGGCGTCCCGCACCGTGAAGTGGACGGCAGCGCCGCCGACCCGGACCTCGAGCGGCGCCTCGACGAACCTCTGGTAGAGGGCGGCCCACGGCGAGTTGGCCAACGCAAGGGCCAGCAGGGCGGCCAGGAGGAGGAGGATGCCGCCCGCGGCCTCCAGCGCAAAGAACGCCTGGAAGGGCCGCAGCACGGCCGCGAAGAGTGGGGAACGGATGCGGGAACCGCGCGCCATGACGGGGGGCACCCTACGGACTCCAATCATCCGGAGCCACCGAAACCGGCCGGTGTGTCTCCGGTTTCGTCCCGTGAACGCACGCGTTTGCGCGGAGCCCGGGGGCGACATTCTCGCCCCGCCTTGCGCGGACTGCGGGGCGCCGGTAGGGAGAGGGACGCTCGGACATGCTCGGCTGGCACTGGATCCTGGACGCACTCGACTGCGACGTGGCCGCGCTCTGCGACCGCGAGGCCCTCGCGCGTGCGCTGGTGGAGGTGCCGGACGCGCTCGGGCTGACACGGGTGAGCCAGCCGCAGCTCTTCGAGCACCGGGACGGCCCGGACGGTGCGCGGACGCTCGCGGGAGTCATCCTCCTGGCCGAGAGCCACTTCAGCCTGCATGCGAGGCCACACCTCGGCGCGCTGCACGCGGACCTCTTCTCCTGCGTGCCCTTTCCGGCGAGCGCTGCGCGAGACGCGCTGCGACGGTACTACCCCTTCACCCGAGCGACGGAGCAGGTGCTCCACCGCGGTGAGGGAAGAAGGTGAGTCAACCCATCACTCCTCTCGCCTCGATTTTCCCTCTCCCTCTGGGAGAGGGGCAGGGTGAGGGGGCCAAGCCCCGCAGCACCACCGAGCAACCAGCACTCGCGCCGGCGTGGCACCACAGCGCGCTCACGCTCACGGCGAGCGCACCCTTCCACGGCGTCTTCGCTCCGGAGGTCCTCCTGCCCTCCCTCCTGCGCCTCTGCGCGCAATCCAGCCACGTCGTGGAAGGCCACACGCTGCATCGCTTCGAACCGCAGGGAGCGAGCCTCTTTCTTCACGGCCCACGTCTCCGCCTGGCGCTTCACACCTGGCCCGAGCGGGGCCTTGCCACGCTGGACGTGGCGTGTGCCGACGCTGACGCGGACGCGCTGGTGGACGCCGTCTGTCTGGCGCTCGCCCTCCGCGTCAGCGAGCGGCACCGCGTGTGCCCGAGCGAGCGAGACGGCGGCGCGGAGTGAAGGATCCCTCCGGTACCAGTGGCGCAGCCTCCGGTGCACACTTCGGCGCTCCCGAAGGGCGATGTCACGCCGCTCCCGCATGCGGAACGTTCCTCCGCGACGCGAGGGGGGGTGGGCATGGGGGCGGGGGTCCATGCAGTGCGTCTGATGGGGTGCGCCCTGCTGTGCATCCTCCTCTTCCGCGCCGCCTCGGGCTGCAACCCCACCGACATCGTCAACTCCATCCCCGAGAGCTGCTTCGACGGGCAGATGAACAGGGGCGAGACGGGCCTCGACTGCGGCGGGCCCTGCGCCCCGTGCCGCGTCGCCTGCCAGGGTGTCGGGGACTGTCTCGCCGGTACCGCCTGCCGCGACGGCTGGTGCGAGAGCGTCCTGTGTCTGGACGGCGTGCGTAACGGGGACGAGTCGGACGTGGACTGCGGTGGGCCCGGATGCAGGCCCTGCGCCGCCGGAAACGCGTGCAGGGACCTGGGTGACTGCGCGAGCCGCATCTGCACGGGAGGCGCCTGCGTCGCCGCCACCTGCACGGACGGCGTGCGCAACGCATCCGAGTCGGACACGGACTGCGGAGGCCAGACGTGCGCGGGCTGTGCCGTGAACGGCCTCTGCCAGGCAGAGGGGGACTGCGAGAGCGGCGTCTGCCTGGAGGGCCGGTGCGCCCCGCCCAACTGCTCGGACACGGTGAGCAACGGCGGGGAGACGGGCGTGGACTGCGGCGGCCCGCGCTGCATCCCGTGCGTGGCGGGCCAGGCGTGTGTGGAGTCACTGGACTGCCTGAGCGGCACCTGCTCCGCGAGCGTGTGCGCGGCCGCCACGTGCAAGGACCTCTACGCCAACGGGCGCGAGACGGACGTGGACTGCGGCGGCTCGGACTGCCCGGCGTGCGCGGACGGGCTCGCGTGCGAGCAGGGTGCCCACTGCCGCTCCAAGGTGTGCAAGGGCCACATCTGCCAGGTGCCCACCTGCGAGGACGGTGTGGCCAACGGCACCGAGTCGGACGCGGACTGCGGCGGCACCACCTGCGCGAAGTGCGCGGACGGAAGGGTGTGCAAGGGCCCGAAGGACTGCACCAGCGGCGTGTGCAAGGGCAAGGTGTGCCAGGTGCCCAATTGCAACGACAGCGTCAAGAACGGGGACGAGACGGACGAGGACTGCGGCGGCCCCTGCGGCAACTGCGGCACCGGAAAGGGCTGCCGGACGGATGGGGACTGCAGCAGCCAGGTGTGCAGCGGCGGCAAGTGCTCGGCGCCCTCCTGCTCCGACGGCATCCGGAACGGCAGCGAGTCGGGCAGGGACTGCGGCGGTAGCTGCTTCCCGTGTGGTGGCGTCCTCCCGTGACGCCGCGCGCCAGGGAGCCTCGGCTGCACGGACGCCCCCCTGCCTGCTTCACCGGGGGAGGGTCCCCCGGCTCGCTCCTGCTGACAGGGCCATGACATGCCCGTGTGTTGCTAGCGCTCTATGGTCTACGCCTTCTTCTTCTCGCACTGGGTGCTCTCGGTCTTCTTCCAGAGCCTCTTCCACCACCGCTACGGCGCCCACCGCATGTACACCATGGGGCCGCGCACCGAGCGGGTGCTCCACTTCCTCACGTACCTGGTGCAGGGCGCGAGCTACCTGAACCCCCGGGGCTACGCCATCCTGCACCGCGAGCACCACGCCTTCAGCGACACGGAGAAGGACCCGCACTCGCCCCACTACTTCCGGAATGCGTTCCGGATGATGCTGGACACCAAGCACCGCTACGACGACTACTCCTACGACCGCAAGCAGCCCGAGGCGCGCTTCCTGGGCGGCTACCCCGAGTGGAAGCTCGTCGACCGCACGCTCGGTCAGTCCTGGGTGATGCGGCTCGTCTGGGTGGGCCTGTACACGGCCTTCTACGTGGCCTTCGCCACCGCGTGGTGGCAGTTCCTGCTCCTGCCCATCCACTTCCTGATGGGGCCGGTGCACGGCGCCATCGTCAACTGGTGTGGGCACAAGTACGGCTACCAGAACTTCGACAACGGGGATAAGTCCCGGAACACGCTCCCCTTCGACGTGCTGTGCATGGGCGAGCTGTTCCAGAACAACCACCACAAGTGGGGCATGAGCCCGAACTTCGCCGCCCGCCGCTGGGAGCTGGACCCCACCTGGCAGGTGATGAAGGTGCTGGCGTGGCTCAAGGTCATCCACATCGCCACCCCTCAGCGCGCCGTGTGGCCGGAGCCGCACACCGAGCCCACCGTGGCGCGCGCGGCCTGAGCGTCAGAGGCCCCAAAGGAATCACACGTTGACCCAAAAGACCGAACGTCGCATCGCCCTCTTCCTCGACTTCGAGAACCTCGTCTCCAACACGGGCTTCAGCGCGGGCAGCTTCGACCTGCAGCCCTCGATGGACAGGCTGCTCGAGAAGGGGAAGATCGTCTTCCGCCGCGCGTACTGTGACTGGACGCGCTTCAAGGACGCGAAGGCCGGGCTGCATGCGCTGGGGGTGGAGCTCATCGACGTTCCCCCCTCCACCGCGGCGGGCAAGAACGCCGCGGACATGCGCCTCGTCATCGACGCGCTCGAGCTGTGCTACGCGCGCGAGCACATCGACACCTTCGTCATCGCCTCGGGGGACAGCGACTTCTGCCCGCTGGCCTACAAGCTGCGCGAGAACGGGCGGGTGGTCATCGGCCTGGCGGCGAAGGAGTCCACCTCGCCGCTCTTCGTGAAGGCCTGCGACGAGTTCATCTACCTCAAGGCCCCCTCCCGCCGCGGTGGCGAGGAGGAGCGCCACAGGAAGGCGCAGAAGCCGGCCAAAGGCGACGGCCGCGAGCGCAAGGAGGGCGAGAAGCCGAAGCGCGGCGAGGTGCCCGACGCCGTGCGCGAGGTGGTGCAGAGCCTGCTCGCACGCAGCGACGGCCCCTTGAACCCCTCCATCATCAAGGAGACGCTGGTCCGCAAGGAGCCGGACTTCGACACGCGGGACCTCGGCTTCTCCACCTTCTCGCGGCTTCTCCAGGCACTCGAGCGAGAGGGGATGCTCAAGCTGCAGCTCAAGGGGCGGCAGTGGTACGTCGTGCCCCCGGAGCTCGGGCTCGGGCGCGAGACGCGTCCCACGGACGTGGAGGAGGACGAGGAGTCCTATCCGGACCCGGACGAGGACGACTGAGCGGAGCTCCCCTCTCCTCGGCGAGAGGGGAAGGGTGGGGGGACGTCACCTCGTACGAGCGTGCGCCTGCACCACCCGTCCAAGCCGCTCCATGCCCTCGCGGATGAAGGCGGGGGTGCGGTTGGAGAAGTTGAGCCGCAGGAAGCGGTCCTGCGGCTCGCGCACGAAGAAGGCGTCCCCCGGCACGAAGGCGACGCGCTCGGCGAGCGCCTCCTTGAAGAGCGCTCGCGCGCTGAAGCCCTCGGGCAGCTCCACCCAGAGGAACATCCCGCCATCCGGCCGCGTCCAGCGCGTGCCCTCCGGCATGAACTCCCGTAGGGCCTCGTGCATGGTGTGGCACCGCTCGCCGTAGGCACTGCGGATGCGCTCCACGTGCCCCGCGTAGTCGAAGTCCTCCAGGAGACGCGCCGTGGCGCGCTGTACGAGCGTGCCCGTGTGCAGGTCCGCCGCCTGCTTGGCGATGGTGAGCCCCTTCAGCAGTGAGGGAGGCGCCACCATCCAGCCCACGCGCAGGCCCGGCGCGAGCGTCTTGGAGAAGGTGCTCAACGTGATGACGACGCCCAGCTCGTCCAGCGCCGCGAGCGGCGGAAGCGGCTCGCCCGAGAAGAGCAGCTCCCCGTACGGGTCATCCTCGAGGATAGGCACGCCGTAGGCCTGCGCCAGCTCAACCAGGCGGCGGCGCCTCGTGAGGGACAGGCGCGTGCCCTTGGGATTGCCGAAGTTCGGCACCACGTAGACGAGCTTCGGCCGGCGCCCGCTCTTCAGGAGGGCCTCGAGCTCCTCCACGTCGAGCCCCTCGTCGTCGCTGGCCAGGGGCTCGAGCTGCACCTCGTAGCCGCCGAGCACCTGCAGCGCGGCGAGGTAGCTCGGGTTCTCCACCGCCACCACGTCCCCCGGGTTCAGCAGCACCTTGCCCACGAGGTCCAGTCCCTGCTGCGAGCCGTTGGTGACGAGGATGCTGCCCGCCGGAGCGCGCAGGCCACGGCGCTCCATCAGCCGGGAGATCCACTCGCGCAATGGCCCATAGCCCTCGGTGACGCTGTACTGCAGCGCCGCGGCGCCGTCGGTGGCGAGCACCTCGGCGTGGGCGCGGGCCACGGCCTCCACGGGGAAGAGCTCCGGCGCGGGCAGGCCTCCCGCGAAGGAGAGGACGTCCGGGCGCTCGGCGACCTTGAGGATCTCGCGCACGGCGGAGGTGGTCATCCGCGACATGCGGCTCGCGAGCGGCAACGACAGGGGCAGCGGGGCGGTGGCGGTCATTCCCTCTCTCCTTCCAGGAGCTCCGGTGAGACGTGGACCACCGTCGTCTCCTTGATGGAGGAGAGAACGATGGTGGTGGACGTGCGGGTGACGCCGGGGATGGTGCGCAGCGTCTCCACCAGCAGCGCGTCCAGCGTGCGCGTGTTGGCCGTGCGCACCTTCAGGAGGTAGGAGTCCTGGCCCGCGACGCGGTGGGCCTCCTGCACCTCGGGCAGCGCGAGCACCTTCTTCGCGAAGCCCTCGAAGTGCTTCGGGTGCTCGATGCTCACCCCGATGAACGCCGTGATGTCCTTGCCCAGCCGCGCCGCGTCCACGTGGGCCGCGTAGCCGGTGATGACACCACGCGCCTCGAGCTTGCGGATGCGCTCGGCCACCGCGGGCTGGCTCAGGCCCACCTCGCGCGACAGCTCCAGCTGCGTCATCCGCCCGTTGGCCTGGAGCAGCTTCACGAGCTGGTAGTCGATGGTATTCATGGCTTATAAAAATGAAGTCTGAACTTGAGCGCGCAGATAACCTATTTGCCCCACGGGTGAAGCACAAGAAGGGATGTTCACCTCCCGTCATTGCGCGGCCTGACACTCGGCTCCGTCGCGCGGCGCAGAGAGGGAGTACCCACTGGGGTACCTGCCCCACCCGGCGCGGAGAAGCGGCGTCGCAGGGGCAGCAAGGCGCTCCCCGGAGGGCGTGTAGGTACGGTCCCTGCAAAAAGCCCACGCCGTGGCTTCTCTCATGCGGGGCGCACACTTCCAGAGGCCCTCGCAGACGCGGGGGTTCTGGCGCCGGGTGCGGCGGCTCTTGCCGCTTGCCTCCCTGCTCGCGGCGCCTGCGCTGGCGCACCAGCCGGACTTCGCCTTCCTGACGCCCACAGGCATCGGCAACGTGCGGGACGGGGGGCCGGTGGAGCTGGGCTGGCGCGGCACCGACTCCCAGGGGACGCGCCGGGTGCAGCTCTTCGCGAGCCGCCTGGCCGTCAGCGAGTGGCGGCGTCCGGACCCCGCGCTGGACACGCCCATCACCACGGAGCCGCTCGCGCTCGCGACGGCGCCTCCCCACTACGCGTGGGACACCACCGGCCTGCCGCCGGGCTGCTACCAGCCCTACGCCGCGGTGCGGGAGGTGACGGAGGACTGGTACTTCGTCGTGCCGGGCAAGGTGACGGTGCGGGCGCCCACGTTCGTGCCCCCCTCCGTGTGGATCACCAACGCACCCGGCGAGGAGCTGGACGCGTTCGGCCACTTCGTCATCCGCTTCCAGGTTCACGATCCGGATAGCGCGACCACCGTGTCGCTGAAGTACGGGGACGGCGTCTCGCTCTACGACATCGCGGAGGGGCTCCCTGTCCCGGCGGGTGGGGGCGAGGGGAGCTTCGAGTTCGACGCCACCGGCCTGCGCAACGGCTACTTCGAGCTCTACGCCCGGGTGGACGCACCGGGCGAGCCCTCCTGCGAGACGTTCTGGTCGGACGTCCTCTACGTCGAGGGAGGGGGCTACGCGGTGCCGGACGCCGGCGTCGCGGATGCGGGGCAGCAGGAGCCACCACCTCCCCTGAAGGAGTGGCCGGAGGACGCCGGCGGAGCTCGGCCGTCAGCCCTCGTCGAGCCGACGGGGTGCGCGGCCTCCCCGGGCACGTTCCTGGTGTCGGGGCTCGTCGCGCTCGCCCACGCGTGGCGACGCGCACGCGCAGCCACCCGGAGCGCTCGGCGGGCGCATCGGGGCCGTCCACCTTCATGACGCCGGCCCCGGGGTGCCGGAGGTTTGCACGTCCAGCGTGAGGTACGCATGCGTCGGTCAGCAGGGGAAGTGCGGGGCGGGGCGCGGGCACTTCTCTCGCTCGTGTTGTTCCTCGGCACCGCGGCCGGGGCCCAGCCCTCGGAGGTGGGTGAGTGGAGCGGAGTGCTGCCCTGGACGGACACGGGGACGCACGTCGTCCTGCTCCCCACGGGCAAGGTGCTGACGTGGTCCGAGTTCAACCCGGAGAGCTACAACCTCTGGGACCCCGTCACGGGGACGCACACGGAGGCGCCCGACGTCGGCTACAACGCCTTCTGCTCCGGCCACACGCTGATGGCGGACGGCGGCGTGCTCGTTGCGGGTGGGCACATCGAGTCCAACGTGGGGTTGCCGAACGCCAGTGTCTACGACCCCTTCACCAACACCTGGGAGCGCCTGCCGGACATGAACGCGGGCCGCTGGTACCCCAACACCACCTCGCTGCCGAACGGTGAGGTGCTGGTGATTGCCGGGACAGCCACCGGCTCGGACGTGGGTGAGAACCGGCTGCCGCAGGTGTGGCAGCCGGCCATGAATGCCTGGCGCGACCTCACCGGGGCGCAGCGCACGCTCGCCACCTACCCGTGGATGTTCGTCGCTCCCAATGGGCAGGTGTTCATGGCGGGTCCTGACCCCGTTGCGGGCTACCTGGACACCTCGGGCGTGGGCAGGTGGAACCTCTTCGCCAAGAGGAAGGTGGAAGACCGCGAGGCGGGGAGCGCGGTGATGTACGACGACGGCAAGGTGATGGTGTGCGGGGGCGGCGAGAACATGCCCGTCGCGGCGGTGGAGGTCATCGACCTCAACGACGCCGCGCCCGCCTGGCGCTCCGTCCAGCCCATGGGGCAGCCGCGCAAGCAGCACAACGCCACGCTGCTCCCCGACGGGAAGGTGCTCGTGACGGGGGGCAGCAGCGGAGCGGGCAAGAGTGACGACTCGAGCCCCGTGTACGCCACGGAGCTGTGGGACCCGACCACCGAGACCTTCACGGTGCTAGCGCCCTCGCATCGGTTCCGCGGCTACCACTCGAGCACCCTGCTGCTGCCGGATGGGCGCGTCATGCACATGGGCGGCGAGGACGCGGAGGAGGTGGAGCTCTTCTCCCCGCCCTACCTCTTCAACGGGGAGCGTCCCACCGTCTCCTCGGCGCCGCCGGCGGTCAACTACGGGGAGACCTTCACGGTCTCCACGCCGCAGGCGGCCTCCATCACGAAGGTGACGTGGCTGAAGCCGGGCTCGCCCACGCACGCGTTCAACCAGGGCCAGCGCTTCAACCGCCTGGCCTTCACCAGGAAGGCCGGCGCCCTCGAGGTGACAGCGCCCGCCAACAGCAACCTCGCGCCGCCCGGCTTCTACATGCTCTTCCTCCTCGACGAGAAGGGCGTTCCGTCCGTGGCCCATTGGGTGAAGGTGGGCGGTCCCGACATGGAGCCTCCGCCCGAGGTGCGGGCCATGTCCTACGGCGAGGCGTGGAAGTACGACGCCTCGGGGGAGGACCCCGGGGCGTCCTGGCTCTCCGCCGGCTTCGACGACTCGCGGTGGAAGACGGGAGAGGGCGGCTTCGGGACGGCGGGCGACGGCCTGCACACGCAGCTCGCGCTGGGCGAGCAGCAGGCGACCGTCTACTTCCGCAGGAAGCTCTTCGTGCGCGGGGCCGTGGTGGGCGGGAGGCTCGCGGTGAAGCACGACGGCGGCGTAGCGGTGTTCATCAATGGCACGAGCGTGCTCGCCGAGAACGTCACCAAGATGGACCACACCGCATGGGCGAGCGCCGCCGTCGCGCCCGGGACGGTGAGCAGCGCGCCCATTCCCGCGGGCCTCCTCGTGGAGGGAGAGAACACGGTGGCGGTGCTGGTGAAGCGGGCCAGGCCCACGACGGCCGAGCCCTCGCCGGAGCTGCGCTTCGACCTGGAGCTGGTCGTGAACACGAGCGGCCAGCTCGAGCCCGTGCCGCTCCTCTCGCTCACCTCGCCCAACGGGGGCGAGTCCGTGGCGGGAGGTGCAACGCTCCAGGTCGCCTGGAGCACGTACGGTGCGTTGCCCCAGGTGAAGCTGGAGTACTCGTCCGACAGGGGCGCCAGCTGGCAGACGATGGAAGGAGCGGTGGCGAACACGGGTGGGTATGCGTGGAGTGTGCCCGGGCTCGGCAGCGAGCAGGTGCTGGTGCGGGTGTCGGGTGCGGTCGCGCCGGCCTCCGCGGACACGAGCGATGCGCCGTTCTCCGTGGGCGATGGGCCCGGCGGTCCGCCCACCGACACGCCGGCACCGCCTCCTTCGCAGTGTGGAGAGCCGGGGATGGACGTGTGCGCCGAGGAGCCGGGGCCTGGAGGGCACCGCTCTGTGGCCTGTTCCACTTCAGGCATGGGCCCCGTGGCGCTGGGGCTGTTGTTGGCCCTCGGGTGGAGCCGGAGGCGCCGGCGTCGGGATAGCCACCGGCGTGAGGAGTGACGAGCTTCCCCTCACCCTGTCCCTCTCCCAGGGGGAGAGGGACAGGGTGAGGGGCCGTCACCGTGCCTCTCTCGAGAGGAGGGGGCGCGCATGGGTGCGCGACTTGGGTGGGGGTTGGCGTGCTGGATGCTCGCAGCCGGACTGGCGTGCGACGCACGGCGGTCGCCCGTGGACGTGCCGCCACCCGGGCAGGGACATGCGCTGGGGGAGGAGCCGCCTCCGGAAGAGGCGGTGCAGCCGACCCGCGAGCAGGTGCTGCGCACCCTCGCGCCGCCGTCGCTGAAGAACGTGCAGGTGCCCCGTCCCGCCAACCTCGCGCAGTTCGTGCGGGACGAGGCGGCAGCCGTCGCGCTGGGCAAGGCGTTCTTCTGGGACATGCAGGTGGGCAGCGACGGACAGATGGCGTGCGCCACCTGTCACTTCCACGCGGGAGCGGATGCGCGCGTCGCGGGCAGCATCTTCGTGGGGCCCAATGGCGAGAGTGAGCACGGGGGTGCTTCCGCGGCGCTGAGCTTGCGCGACTTTCCGCTGCACCGCCGCGCCAACCCGGATGATCCGGCTTCGCTCGTGGTGTCGGACAGCGACGACGTCGTGGGCTCGCAGGGAGTCCCGCGCAGGCGCTTCGTCGGACTCGAGCCGGGGACGGCCGTGGAGCAGGGCAGCACCGTGGAGCTCGAGGGGACGCCGGTGGACGCGCGCCAGGTGACCCCGCGCAATTCTCCGTCGGTCATCAACTCCGTCTTCAACTTCCGCAACTTCTGGGATGGGCGCGCGAGCCACTTCTTCAACGGAGAGAGTCCCTTCGGTGTCGGGGACGCGGGCGCCGGGGTGTGGGTGGACGACGGCGCGGGGCTCGTGCGCGAGCAGGTGCGACTGGAGAATGCGTCGCTCGCCTCGCAGGCGGTGGGGCCCCCGCTCAATGCGGTGGAGATGTCCTGGGATGGAAGGACGAAGCCGCTCCTGGGGCGGAAGCTCCTGGGCCTGAGGCCGCTGGGCGCGCAGCGGGTGCTCGCGGATGACAGCGTGCTGGGGCCGCTCGTGCATCCCTCCGGCTTCGGCCTGGGCGTCTCCTACGAGGCGCTCATCCAGCGCGCGTTCGTCCCGCGTCTGTGGGCCTCCGCGCAGGGGACGCCGGATGGTTTCTCGCAGGTGGAGGCGAACTTCGCCCTCTTCTGGGCCCTGGCCCTGCAGCTGTACCAGTCCACGCTCGTGTCCGACGACACCCCGTTCGACCGCTTCATGGAGGGAGCGGACGACGCGCTGACGCTCGAGCAGAAGGACGGGATGCTCATCTTCTACACCCACGGAAGGTGCAACAAGTGCCACCAGGGCGCCGAGTTCACGGCCGCGTCGGTCGCCAACGTGCTGGGAGAGGGGAAGCTCGTGTCCCGGATGGACATGGCCAATGGCAGCGCGCTCTATGACACCGGCTTCTACAACATCGGCGTCCGGCCTCCGTGGGAGGACGTGGGGCTCGCGGGGAGGGACCCGTCCGGGAATCCGCTCGCCTACGCGTGGCGGGTCGCGAGCGCCGGGGTCATGGCGCGGCTCGACGTGTGTACGCTCCGCCCGGAGGCCTGCCCCATGTCCGGGCTCTTCGAGCCGTCCGAGCTGCACGTCCTCCTGCTGCCGAAGAAGTTCACCCTGACGGAGCTGGGTGACTGGTTGCGCAGCGGTTCGCTCCTCGCACGCCCCGCCCTGGCGGAGCCGCCCTTCAAGGAGGCGCTGGCGGTGGAGGGGACGTTCAAGACGCCGGGCCTGCGCAACGTGGAGCTGACGGGGCCGTACATGCACAACGGCGGCATGGTCACGCTCGGGCAGGTGATGCAGTTCTACAACCGCGGAGGGGACTTCCCCGCGGAGAACCGGGCCACCCTGGATGCGCAGATTCCACGCATCAACCTGGAGAACGGCTTCGAGCAGGCGGCGCTCGTCGCCTTCATGAAGGCGCTCACGGACGAGCGAGTGCGCCTCCAGAAGGCACCGTTCGACCACCCGGAGCTCGTCCTCCCGGATGGGCAGCGGATTCCGGCGGTGGGCGCGGGAGGCGGTCCACCGCTGCTGCCGTTCGAGCAACTCCTGGGGCCGTGACGGCGCCGCCGGGGTGAGGAGGGAGGCGGCTCGAGAAGCGCAGCCGGGGGCGCCTATGCCTCCGGAAGGGACAGGAGCCAGCGCTGGAGGTCCCCCTGCTGCCGCGCCTTCAGCGTCGCGCAGTGGGTGATGGCCTCCAGGCTGCGCTTGAGCGTGCGCTCCGCCCCCGGGGCCGGGTTGCGCGCGAAGAAGCGCTCGATGTCGCGCCGTGAGTCCGCATCACAGAATCCGTCGAGCGCCGCCACCGCGCCGCCTCCGCCGAAGGAGACGACCTTGGTCCCCAGCTCGCTCCAGCCGGTCTTCATGGTCGCCCACGTCTTCTCGCGCGCGGCCGGGTTGCCGAGCAGCGCGCTCGTGTACGCGGGCAGGTCCTGGCTGCGCATCGTCGGCGAGCGGATGTGGGCCACGGCCCGCTCCACCAGCGCCAGCTCGCGGAAGCGCGTCAGCGCGAGCAGGTAGCGGTAGGACTCCTCGGGGTTGCTCGCCCTCTGCTGGCGGGACTGGAACGCGTCGAAGAGTTGCGCGTCCCCGTGCCGGGCCGCCACGGCTACCGCCGTGTTCGCCAGGCTGGCGTCCAGCGACGTGGGGTCCTTCATCGCCTGCTGGGTCAGCTCACGGGCGCGCGCGATGGCGCGCTCGTCTCCCGCGAGGGCGAGGGCGCCGAAGAGCTGCGCACGCAGGGCCCGCGTCTCGTCCGGCTCGCCCGGCCTGGGCTCCCAGCCGAGGGTGTCGAGGGCGGGAGTGACGAGCCCACGCACCCAGCGCTCGAAGCGAGGCCGGTGACGCTCCTCCACCAGTGCACCGCCGACGTGTGCGATGCGCTCGAGCAGCACGTCCCACACCGCCCGCTCGCGCTCACTGCCCATGGCGGAGGCGAGCCGCATGAAGTCCGAGAGCGAGGCCTTGCCCGCTTGCACCAGCGCCCACTGGTCCTCGAGCAGGACGATTCGCTCCGCGGGGCTCAGCGCGGTCATCACCTCGGCGGAGAGCGCACGCAGCGCCTCGGCCGTGTAGGCCGTCCGGTAGAAGCCGCTGGCGCCCGCGTTGACGAGCACCCGGTCGTGACAACCCGGCACCGTGAAGGTCTGCTCGCGCCGCGTGAGAAGCTCGCACTGCACCGGAGCGTCCCTCCCTGCACGCAGGCACACGGGCACCTGCCACTGCTCGCGCTGTGCCCGCTTCGTGCTGCCCGCCTCGAGGAGGAAGCGCTGCTGGCTCAGGGTGACGCGGGTGGCGCCGGCGTCGCACCGCGTCCGCACGGAGACGAGCGGGAGGCCCGGCTGCGTGACGTACGTGCGCATGATTGCGTCCACCGGCTTCTTCGAGACGCGCGCGAGCTCGTTCCACAGGTCCTCGGCGGTGGCGTTGCCGTTCGCGTACCGCTCCAGGTACGCGCGCACGCCCGCGCGGAACGTGTCCTCACCGAGGTAGGCCTCGAGCATCCGGAGCACCGCGGCGCCCTTCTGGTAGGCGATTCCGTCGAAGAGCTCCTTGATCTCCGCGGGCGTCTCGCCGTTGGCGAGGATGGGACGCGTGGTGGAGAGGGAGTCCACGCCGGCGACGGCCACCGTCGAGCGGGCCTCCTCGAGCGACTGGTCCCACGCGGGGTCCCACGCCTGCACGGGCTTGTGCGCCATCCAGGTGGCGAAGCCCTCGTTGAGCCAGATGTTGTTCCACCAGCGCGTCGTCACCAGGTCGCCGAACCACTGGTGCGCCATCTCGTGCGCGATGAGGGAGGCCAGGCTGCGCTTGCCGGCCACCGTCATCGTCTTCTCGTCGCGCAGCAGGCCGCGCTCCTTGTAGAAGATGGCGGCCGTGTTCTCCATCCCGCCCCACTCGTAGTCGGGGATGGCCACCTGGTCGAGCTTGCCGAAGGGGTAGCGGATTCCGTAGTAGCGGTTGAAGAACGGGATGAAGTGCTGCGTGAGCTCGAGCGCCGCCTTGCCGAGGTGCGCACGCTCGGGCACTGCGCAGACGCGCAGCGGGATGCCGTCGGCCTCGCCCTGGAGGCACTGGAAGTCGCCCACGGCGAGCGCCACGAGGTACGTGGACATCCGGGGGGACGTGGAGAACGTGAGGGTGTGCTTGCCCGGCTGCGGGCCTGGCGTGTCGGAGACGAGGCGCCCGTTGGAGATGGCGGTGTCCCCTTCGTCCGCGAGGACGGTCAGGTCGAACGTGGCCTTGAAGGAGGGCTCGTCGAAGCAGGGGAAGGCCATGCGGGCGTAGGTGGCCTCGAACTGCGTGGCGAGGTACCTGCGGCGAGGGCTCTTGCTGAAGTAGAGGCCGCGCAGGTCCTCCCGCACGCGTCCGGTGAAGGCGAGGGACAGCTCGGCTTCTCCGGTTGGGATGGTGTCGGGAAAGGTGAGAGTCGCCGTCTCGGCGGCCGCGTCCGTGCGCACGCTGCCGACCTGCTTCTTGCCGCCCGCCGTCACTGCGACCTCGCGCAGCTCGAGCCCCACGGCGTTGAGCACCACCGTGCGCGTGGGCTTCGTGACGCGGAGGCGGATGACCTCCTTGCCCTGGAGCGCACCCGACCTCAGGTCCGGGTCGAGCGAGAGGGTGTAGTGCTCGGGGACGACGTGGTCCGGAAGCCGGGCGGCGGTCGCAGCCAGGGGTAGGAGCAGGAGGAGGAGAGCAGCGGGTCCGCGCATCGACGGGTCCTCGGGAGTGAGCGGGCGAGGATACCAGGGAGGCGTCGTGCCATCCCAGCTGGCGTCGGGGGGGACGCGCCTGAAAAAATGTGCAGGTTTTGCGGCGAAGGGCCTGGGCGTCAGGTAGATCTGGGCGCCCACGTCTCTCGCTGCCGCCCCCTGCGCAGCCTGCCCTCGAGGTCTCCATGTCGTTGCACTCGCGCCCGTCCCGACCAGCGCTCCTGGGCCTGGTGTCCAGCGCGTGCCTCGTCCTCGCCTGCCGTGAGGAGGCCGCGCCGCAACGGGAGCCCGAGGCGGTCCCCGTCACGGTGGTCACCCTCAAGGCGGAGTCGGTCCTCCTGACCCGCGAGCTGCCCGGCCGCACCAGCGCGTTCCTCGTGGCGGAGGTACGGCCGCAGGTGAACGGCATCGTCGAGCGCCGGCTGTTCACCGAGGGCGGCCTGGTGAAGGAAGGGCAGCCGCTCTACCAGCTCAACGACGCGACCCACCGCGCCGACTCCAACAGCGCCAAGGCCGCGCTCGACCGCGCGCAGGCCACGCTCACCTCGGCAGAGCTGAACGCCAAGCGCTCGGCCGAGCTCGCGCGCGAGGAGGTGGTCGTCGCGGCGGACAACGAGAAGGCGATCGCCGCACTCCGTCAGGCGGAGGCGGACGTCAAGGCCGCGCAGGCCGCGGTGCAGCGGGGAGGCGTGATGCTCGGCTTTGCGCGGATCTCCTCGCCGATCTCCGGTCGGATCGGCAAGTCGTCGGTCACCCAGGGCGCGCTGGTCACCGCGAACCAGCCCCAGGCGCTCGCGGTGGTGCAGCAGCTCGACCCCATCTATGTCGACGTGACCCAGTCCAGCGGCGAGCTGCTGCGCCTGCGCAAGGAGGTGTCCTCGGGGACGCTCGAGCGCACCGACGGCACACCGGTGACCATCCTGCTCGAGGACGGGAGCCGCTACGGGCACGACGGCAAGCTGACCTTCTCCGACGTCACCGTCGACCCCGGCACCGGCAGCTTCGCGCTGCGCGTGCTGGTGCCGAACCCCGACCACCTCCTGCTCCCGGGGATGTACGTCCGCGCGCGGATCGGCAGCGGGGTGCGCCAGCAGGGGCTGCTCGTGCCGCAGCAGGGCATCGCCCGGGATCCGAAGGGAAACGCCCGGGCGATGGTGGTCGGCAAGGACGGCAAGGTCGAGGCGCGCGAGGTCACCGTCAGCCGGACGGTCGGTGACAGGTGGCTGGTCGACAGCGGCCTCGTCGAGGGCGACAAGGTCATCGTCGAGGGCCTCCAGAAGATCCAGCCGGGAACGCCGGTGCAGCCGACCGAAGCCAGCACGGACGGCGCGAAGCAGGGGGAAGCCGACCCTGCCGCGCAAGCCCGGACCCAAGAGTGAGCGAAACCGCCAATGGCACGATTCTTCATTGACCGCCCCATCTTCGCGTGGGTCCTGGCGATCATCGTCATGCTCGCCGGAGGGCTCTCCGCGGCGCGGCTGCCCATCTCGCAGTACCCGGCCATCGCACCACCCACGGTGACCATCAACGCCGTCTACCCCGGCGCCTCCGCGAAGGCCGTCGAGGACTCGGTGACGCAGCTCATCGAGCAGCAGATGAAGGGCCTGGACGGGCTGCTCTACATGTCGTCGACGAGCGAGTCGAACGGCGTGGCCTCGCTCACGCTGACGTTCCGTAACGGCACCGATCCGGACATCGCCCAGGTGCAGGTGCAGAACAAGCTGCAGCTGGCGACGCCCTCCCTGCCGCAGATCGTGCAGCAGCAGGGCATCAGCGTGAGCAAGGCGAACTCGGGCTTCCTGATGGTCATCGGCTTCGTCTCCGAGGACGGCAGCATGGGAGGCGACGACGTCCAGGACTACGTCGCGGCGAACCTGGTGGACCCCATCGCGCGGGTCCCCGGCGTCGGCAGCACGCAGGTGTTCGGCGCGAAGTACGCGATGCGCATCTGGCTCGACCCGAACAAGCTCGCCACCTACAAGCTGACGCCTGGCGACCTCACCGCGGCGATCCGCGCCCAGAACCAGCAGGTCGTCGTCGGCCAGCTCGGCGGCACCCCGGCGGTGCCCGGCCAGCAGCTGAACGCGACCATCACCGCCCAGGACCGCCTGCAGACGCCGGAGCAGTTCCGCAACATCGTCGTGCGCACCAACCCCGACGGCTCGGCGCTCAAGCTCGGCGAGGTCGCCCGCGTGGAGCTGGGCTCGGAGGACTACAGCTTCATCAGCCGCTACAACGGGAAGCCCGCGACCGGGCTCGCCGTGTCGCTCGCCACCGGCGCGAACGCGTTGACCACGGCGCAGGGCGTGGCCGCAGCGCTCGAGGAGCTCGAGCCGACGTTGCCGAAGGGCTTGAAGGCGGTGGTCCCGTTCGACACCACCCCCTTCGTGCGCGTGGCCATCCAGGGCGTGGTGGTGACCCTGCTCGAGGCGATCCTGCTCGTCTTCCTGGTGATGTACCTGTTCCTGCAGAACTTCCGCGCCACGCTCATCCCGACCATCGCGGTGCCGGTGGTGCTGCTCGGAACGCTCGGGGTGCTCTCCGCTCTGGGCTTCTCGGTCAACATGCTGACGATGTTCGCGATGGTGCTGGCCATCGGCCTGCTCGTCGACGATGCGATCGTCGTCGTCGAGAACGTCGAGCGGGTGATGAGCGAGGAGGGCCTCTCGCCGCTCGAGGCCACGCGCAAGTCGATGGAGCAGATCACCGGCGCGCTCGTCGGCATCGGCCTGGTGCTCTCGGCGGTGTTCGTGCCGATGGCGTTCCTCGGAGGCTCGACCGGCGTCATCTACCGGCAGTTCTCCGTCACCATCGTGTCCTCGATGGCGCTCTCCGTGCTGGTGGCGATCGTGCTCACCCCCGCGCTGTGCGCGACCTTGCTCAAGCCGGTCGCCCGGGGCCACCAGGCGTCCAACCGGGGCTTCTTCGGCTGGTTCAACCGGACCTTCGACCGGGGCAACGCGCGGTACCAGCGGACCGTGCGCGGCATGCTCTCGCGGAGCAGGCGCTTCATGCTCGCCTTCGCCGCGATGGTGGCGGTGATGGTCGTGCTGTTCTTGCGGCTCCCGAGCTCGTTCCTCCCCGCGGAGGACCAGGGGTTCCTGTTCGCGATGGTGCAGACGCCGGTCGGGGCGACGCAGGAGCGCACGATGAAGGTCATCGAGCGGGTCGAGCGGCACTTCCTCGAGGAGGAGAAGGACGCCGTCGACTCGCTGTTCAGCGTGCAGGGCTTCAGCTTCGGTGGGAGCGGCCAGAACAACGGCATCGCCTTCCTCAATCTCAAGGACTGGTCCGAGCGGACGTCGCCCGAGCTCGGCGTCAACGCGGTGGCGGGACGGGCGATGGGCGCGCTGAGCCAGATCAAGGACGCGCTCGCCTTCGCATTCCCGCCCCCGGCCGTGCCCGAGCTGGGCACCTCGGCCGGGTTCGTCTTCTTCCTCAAGGACAACCTCGGCCTGGGCCACGAGGCGCTGACCGACGCCCGCAACCAGTTCCTCGGCGCCGCGGCGCAGAGCCCCCTGCTCGCGAACGTGCGCCCGAACGGGCAGGAGGACACGCCGCAGTTCCGGATCGACGTGGACGTCGCGAAGGCCGGGGCGCTCGGCCTCCCGAGCGCGGAGATCAACTCCACCCTCTCTGCGGCGTGGGGCGGCCAGTACAT
>JAKEEX010000711.1 GCA_022616315.1 Myxococcaceae bacterium | reverse complement strand
GATTCGAACCGCCGCATGGAGGTTTTGCAGACCTCTGCCTTACCACTTGGCTACGGCGCCGGAGATTGCAGGGCAATAACTTAGCCAGAGTCTCGCGCACTTCAAGGGCACGTGTAGACGAATCTGTAGAACACTACGCCTCGACAACTCTGAGGAGATCGCGCACCGCCTGCGCCTCGTGGTCCGCTGCCCCCACCATGCTCGCCTCGACCCGCGCGGCGTCGTCGTCCGCGTGCGGCTCCGGCGCGTGCTGCGCGTACCGCAGAGTCATCGCGGGGGTACGGTGCCCGAGCCACCGCTGCACGCGAGCCAGAGGGATGCCGCTCGCCAGCGCGTGCACCGCGAAGGTACGCCTGAGGTCGTGAACCACCTGTATGAGGCCAGCCGAGCCGCCTGCCGATTCGAGCAAGTAGTCGGATAGCGGTCTGTGCGCCGAGGGGGTGGGGGAACACCGGATTATTGACCCCCGCAGGGACGGTCTCCCGGTGATGCGCCAGCGTTCGGGCGAGCGCCTGCCCCATCGGCGCGGCGCGCCGGTGGCCTCTCGTGGTCTCGACGCCGCGCCCTCGGACGCGCACAGTCCGCTCGGCGAACCGCATGTCCTGCCACGTCAGCGCGAGCGCTTCGGCGATGCGGAGCCCGGTCGAAGCGAGGAGCTGGAATGACGGCACCCACTCGGCGGGTAGCTTCCGGTAGAGCTGCGCCAGCTGTCAGCCGAGAGCCAGCGGTCGGGGCTCGCCCACGAGCCCCCCGAGCCGCGCCTTGGCCTCCACGCTCCGCTCGGAGCCAGTCGTCCACCTCGCTCCAGTGAGTGCTCCGCGCTCCAGGTACAGCTCGTACGCGCGCCGACGAATCGCCTCTTCGACGGATTCGGCGGCGGCCTGCTTTTGCCTCTGGCTCGTTGCGGGTGTCTTGCTATCAATCGCGGTGGATCTCGAAGCGCGTGTGGCGGGCATGGCTCCTCCAGGAAATTGTCGGCCTGCGCCGCGTAACGACCTTGCACTTCAGGTGCGGACGCAGTGGTCGGACCCTTCGCTAGAATCGCTAGTTCCCGAGCGACTGCTGCGTGAGAGGCCTCCGCGCTGAGTTTCACCGTCGCGTCATGCTACTTGCTATGCCCGACACAGACCCCTGCGGTGCATCGTTGCCATGTCCTCCGAGAGAACGAAGGCTCAGCACCAAGTTCTGGGCGGGATGGCACACGCCCACGGGGCGCGCTCGCGCTGTTTCTCGGCTTACGCGTCGCTGTTGGCAGGCGGGGGGCGAGTCAGGGCGCCGCCCCAATTAGACCGAGCAGGCGGGCCAGCGGCTGGGGGGGGCGGGACATCGGGATCGCCCTCCTGCGCCTACGCCAGGTGGCGGCGCTCCCCCTGTCCCCCTGAATCTCGACGTCATATCGGCGCAGGTCCGCCCCCACCACCGCTGCCTACATCGGGCCCTCCAACCGTCCCAGCTCCTCGATGATCGCCTTGAGGTTGGCGGCCTCGACAGCGCTCAGCGTGCGCGTGTCGAGGACGCCCACCTCCTGGACCACCCCAGCGAACCCGCCGGAGCGGGTGACTCGCACGATCAGCGTTCTTCTCCAACAGGACGGGAGGGTGCGCCGCGCCGCGGACCGGGGCGCGGCGCATCTGGCTCACTTGAATGCCCGCTTGAGCTCAGCTACGTCGCCGGCAAGCGCCTCCGTCTCCGGGATTACCGCCCCTTCCACGGCGAGCTTCAAGAGCTCCACCTCCAGGACCTTGCCTTCCCGCGCGTACTCGGGCAACTGCAT
>JAKEEX010000710.1 GCA_022616315.1 Myxococcaceae bacterium | reverse complement strand
GAGGGGAAACCGATTCACCAGTCAGGCACCCTGCCTCTCTATTCTTCGCCGCCCATGCGTCCCTTCTTCTCGCTCCTGTCCATCCTCCCCGCGGGCCCGCGCCGCATCGCGGTCCGCGCGCTGATGGACACCGCCTGGAGCCTCCTCACCACCGAGGAGGTCACGGGCAAGGAGAGCATCCCCCCAGAGCCCTGCCTCTTCATCTGCAACCACCTGTCCAACGCGGACGGCATCACCCTGGCGCGCGCCTTCCGCCCGCGCCACGTGTGCTTCCTGGCGGGGGTGAAGCTGCAGAGCACGGTGATGACCCGGCTCGGCTCGGAGGCGGTGGACACCATCTTCCTCCGGCCGGGCACGTCGGACGTGGAGCCCATCAAGCGCACCGTGGAGGCGCTGAAGGCGGGCGAGTCCGTCCTCATCTTCCCGGAGGGAGGCCGCAGCCGCACCCGCGCGCTCATCCAGGCGAAGAAGGGCGTGGCGCTCATCGCCAAGCGCGCGGGGGTGCCCATCGTCCCGGTGGCACTCACCGGCACCGAGCAGTTCATGCCCATCAACGACACGGACATGGGCGGTGAGACGGTGAACCGCGGCGCCCGCCTCACCGTGCGCTTCGGCAAGCCGTTCCGCGTGGAGGAGGTGGAGGCGGAGGTGGACCCGGCGGCCGAGGATCCGCGCCAGGCGCTCGTGGACGCGATGATGTGCCGGGTGGCGGAGCTGCTCCCGCCGGAGTACCGCGGTGTGTATGGCGGCGCGGCTCCGCACGTGAAGAGTGGCGCGGAGCGGGTGCACTGAAACGGCTCGGGCCGCCGGCCCCCGGTGAAGGGAGACACGGCGGCCCGGTGTCAGTCACGGTGGGGAGTCACAGCCCCCTCACCCTTCTCAGAAGATGTTCCACAGGTACTGGTTGGTGACCTCGTGGTGGAACTGGATCTCCGCCCGCTTCACGCGGGTGCCCAGCTGCTTGGGGCAACGCTCGGCGGAGGCCTGCTTCACCTCGGCGAACTTGGTCTGCACCACCTCGCCGAGGATCCCCGTGACGAGCTCGCTGCCCTTGAAGAGCCGGATGGCGTCCATGATGTTGTCCGGCAGGAAGCGGGTCCGGTTGCGCTTCGTCTCCGCCTCCTCGGGGGACTTGGGGCCCTCGATGCCGGTGCGCAGGAGCATGTAGAGCACCAGGTACGGGTTGGCGTCCGGCGCCACCGAGCGCACCTCGACGCGCGCGGACCGCTCGTTGCCGAACGGGATGCGCACCATGGCCCCGCGGTTGTTGGCGCTCGCCTTGATCTGGTTCGGCGCCTCGTAGTGCGGGTCCAGCCGGCGGTAGGCGTTCACGCTCGAGTTGAGCACCAGGCAGATGTCGTTGGCGTTGGTGAGGATGCGGTCGATGAAGTCCCAGCCCATCGCGGCCAGGCCGTCCTGGCCCGCCTTGTCGTGGAACAGGTTCTTGCCGCCGCGCGACAGCGACATGTTCATGTGCATGCCGTTGCCGTTCACGCCCATCACCGGCTTGGGCAGGAAGCACGCGGTGAGGTCCATCTGCGCTGCAATCTGGCGGCAGAGCAGCTTGTAGAGCAGCACCTGGTCCGCGGCGATGAGCGCTTCGCTGTACGAGAAGTTCATCTCGAACTGGCTGGGCGCCACCTCGGGGTGGTCCTTCTCGTTCTGGAAGCCCATGGCCCGCTGGGCCTCGGCCGCCTTGTCGATGAAGGAGCGCAGCGCGTCGCCCGGCAGCGAGTGGTAGTAGCCGCCGGTGGAGATGAAGTCGAACGTGCCCGTCTCGTGGTAGTGGCGCTCGGCGTCACGGCCCTTGAAGAGGAAGCCCTCGATCTCGGGCGCCGCGTGGCACACCGTGCCGTCCTTCTTGTACATGTCCTCGGTGAGGCGCTTGAGGCGGGAGCGCAGGTCCGAGTGGTACAGGGAGCCGTCCCGCTCGAGCACCTCGCTGAACACCAGCACCTTGCCCGGACCGAACACGTCCGAGGGCAGCCAGTAGAACGCGGACCAGTCGATGTTCAGCCGCAGGTCGGACTCCGCCTGGGCCGAGAAGCCGCGGATGGACGAGCCGTCGAAGGTGAGGTTGTCCGCGGACTTGAGGAGGAACTTCTTGTCGTAGTCCAGCATGTGCAGCCGACCCTCGAGGTCGGTGAAGCACACGGTGACCGCCTTGATGCGCTTCTCGTCGGTCAGGTACTTGAGGCGCTGCTCGCGCACCTTCTCCGCCGGCACCCGCTGGAGGCGCTCCTCCTTCACCCGGAGGTTCAGCTCCTCCAGCTCGTCGTACGGAATCTCCAGGAAGTCCCTCAGGCCCTTGGTCTCCATGTCGCCTCCAGCAGGGGCCCCAGGGGAGAGTCGGGGCCCGGAATCAGGTCCGCAGTACTACGCGCGCACTTATTTACCCTAAAGTGCTTGATGTAAAGCCTAAATTCCGGGTTTCGAACCAATACCAAGGGTCAGGAGGGACGTTCAGAAGGTGTCGGAGCCTGGTGGGCAGGCGAGGAAGGGCCGGACGCCCGCCTGGATGTCGGGGTGGCGGCTGGTGCTCGTCTACGCGGCGTACCTGCGCGCGCACGAGGACACGGCGCTCAACGGCTTCATCCTGCCGGCGGCCAACAACGTCATCTCGCTCGTGTGCGCGGTGATGGTGCTCGGCACGGTGTTCTCCGTGGTGCCGCAGCTGGTGGGCAACCTGGCCTCGGACCCGCAGGCGCTCGCGGCCTACCCGCAGTTGGCGGAGGCGGCGCAGCGGGGTGATGCGGTGACGGCGGACCTCCTCCAGCGCACCATCTTCGGCGCGGGGAACGAGGGGCTCACGTTCGTCTGGATGCCGCAGCTCTTCGCGCGCATCCCGTTCGGCAACGCGTTCATGGAGCTCTTCTTCCTGGCCCTCTTCGTGGCCGCGGTGGCGAGCCTGGTGTCCATGGTGGAGCTCGCTACGCGCGTGCTGATGGACGCGGGCATGACGCGCGAGCGGGCCATCCGCTGGGTGGGCGCGGGCGGCTTCCTCCTCGGCGTGCCCTCGGCGCTGTCGCTCACGGTGTTCCACAACCAGGACTGGGTGTGGGGCGTGGGCCTGATGGTGTCCGGCCTCTTCCTGGTGTTCGCGCTGTGGGTCCACGGCGTGCGCCGCTTCCGCGAGGAGCAGCTGAACCACGAGCACTCGGACATCCGGATTGGCCGCTGGTGGGACGTCGTCACCGGCGTGCTGGTGCCGCTGCAGGCGCTCGTCCTCATCGGCTGGTGGCTGTACCAGGTGTGGGGCCCTGGGGCGCTGGACCCGCTCGGCGTGGAGAACGTGGGTACCATCCTCCTGCAGTGGGGCGTGGTGTTCGCCGTGTTCCTCGTCGCCAACCGGAAGATGGCGGCGGCGGGGACGGGGGCAGCGGTGAAGACGGAGGGCGCGAAGGAACAGCCCGCGTCCGTCGAGGCGAAGGCCTGACTCAATCTCTCCTCTCCCTCGTAGGCCCTGGTCCCTTCCCGTTGGGACTCGTTCACGGCGCGGAAGAGGTCGGCAGGGGGGCGGAAGGCACAGTGCGCCGCGGGTAGCATGGGTGAGCGCTCCCGTGCTGGCCTGCTCGTGCTCTGGCTGCCGCGGGCGTGCAGGTGCCACCGCTGCGAGGTGAGGGGCGGGCGCTCT
>JAKEEX010000709.1 GCA_022616315.1 Myxococcaceae bacterium | reverse complement strand
GACAACATCGCGCTCCGTGGACGGGTGGCTCCTCCAAGGAGGGGTGCGTCAGTCCCACAGTGCCGCTTGCGGCGGTCCCCGGGCCGGTGCCAGGGGAGGCGGCTGCTCGGGCAGGTGGAGGTGGCGGAGGATGCGCCGGATGGCGACACCTCGCGTGAGGTAGGCCAGCTCGCGCCGCTGGCCCCAGCACCTGGGGCAGGAGAAGACGTCCACCTTGAACGTGCGTTTGAGCAGGCCGGCCCAGTCGAGCCTCGGGGCGCGGCAACCCTGATGCCTCTGGCACCGGGCCGCGCCTGCCGCCCTCGCCCATGCCCCACCCCTGCTGGGGCAGACGCTATGAGCACCCTCCGACATGGGCTCGCGTGCGGGAGAAGCGCAGGTCGTGCAGCCGCGCAACCATCAGGCATCTCACCTCGCTCTGTGCGCCGTCGGTTGCCGAGCTTGCCAGGCCATGAACGCCGCCTCCACCTGGCATCCATGGCCGAGGCATTCACCTCATTCCCCGAAGCTCATGAGCGCGAGCGCGCGAGGGCGGGTGGGTCCTCCGGCAGCGGGATGAGCTCGGTCTCCTGCGGGACCCGGGCGAAGCGTCCTTCTCTCCAGTCCGACTTCGCCTGCTCGAGCCGCTCCTTCGAGCTCGAGACGAAGTTCCAGAACATGTGGCGCGGGCCGTCCATCGGCTCGCCCCCCAGGAGGAGCATCCGGGTGGGAGCGGCTGCGCGGATGACGGCCTCCGCTCGCGGGCGGAAGACGAGCAGCTCGCCCGAGTTGAAGGTCACGCCGTCGACCTCCACCCTCCCTTCGGCGATGTAGACCGCACGCTCCTCGTGCTCTGCGGGGAGCGAGAAGCGCGAGGCCTCATCCAGCGTCACGTCCGCGTAGAACATGTCCGAGAACGTCCGCACCGGCGAGCGCCTCCCGAAGAGGGCTCCTGCGATGAGGCGCACCCGCGCGCCCTCGCCGTCCAGCACCGGCAGCTCTCCGGCATGGTGGTGGACGAAGGCGGGCTCGGCCTCCTCGTGCGTCTTCGGCAAGGCCACCCACATCTGGATGCCGGAGAGACGCCCGCCCGCGGCTCGTGCCTCGGGAGGCGTGCGCTCGGAGTGGACGATGCCCCGCCCGGCCGTCATCCAGTTCACCTCCCCGGGGCGGATGTGCTGCACCGTGCCGAGGCTGTCGCGGTGGAGGACCTCGCCCTCGAAGAGGTAGGTCACCGTGGCCAGGCCGATGTGCGGATGGGGCCGCACGTCGATGCCGCGCCCGTCGCGGAACACCGCGGGCCCCATCTGGTCGAGGAAGATGAAGGGCCCCACCATGCGCCGCCGCGCCGAGGGCAGCGTCCGCCGCACCTCGAACCCGTCACCCAGGTCGTGGGTGCGCGGGAGGATGAGGGTCTCGAGCGCCTCCGGGAGGGGGCTCACGTCATTGAGCTGGCTCACGCTGCGTCTCCCTTCGCCTGCGGGGGTGTCTCGAGGGGGGCCGTCACGATGTCGACGGTCGCCGTGGTCATGAGCTTGTGGATGGGGCAGAGGGCGACGGCGTCGTGCAGCCGCCGCTCGTCCTCCGCCGTCAGCGCACCGAAGAACCCGAGCTTCACCTCGAGCACGTAGTGGCCCTGGCGCTCGCGCGAGTCGTCACGCTCGACCACGGTCTCGACGCGCTCCAGGGCGAGGCCGTGCTTCTTCGCATACCACATGGCCGTCAGCGCCTTGCACGCCGCCAGGGACGCATCGAAGTAGTCGTGGGGGCCGGGCGCGGAGTCCTGGCCCCCTGCCTCCGGAGAGACGTCCGCGTGGAGCGTGTGTGGCCCCACGCGGAGGACCTGACGGAAGGCACGGGGCTGCTCGGTCTGGGAGGTGATGGCCATGGTGTCTCCTGCGAGGAAGCTGAAGGAAGGCGCCCGCGAGGGCGAGCTCGAAGTGCCCCTGCCGCCCCGCTTCCGAGGTCGGCAGGGGCATCGGGTCGGGTCAGGCTGCCTTGTCGGCCGCCGCCTTGACCGCCTGGACCTCGAGCTCGATGTCGATCTTCTCTCCGACGAGCACGCCGCCGGCCTCGAGCGCCTGGTTCCACTTCAGGCCGTAGTCGCCACGGTTGATGGAGGTCTTCGCCGCGAAGGCGACGCGCTCGTTGCCCCAGGGGTCCTTCCCCGTGCCGAGCTGCTCGACGTCGAGCGAGACCTCGCGGGTGACGTCCCGGATGGTCAGGTTCCCGGTCACCACCAGGTGGTTGCCCGCGCCCTTCTGCACCTTCGTGCTCTGGAAGGTGATGGCGGGGTACTTCTCTGCGTCGAAGAAGTCCGGCGAGCGCAGGTGCCCGTCGCGCTGCTCTACGCCGGTGTCGATGCTCGCCACCTCGATGCGGGCCGTCACGGACGCGGCGGTGGCGGCCTGCTCGTCCAGCGTCACCGTGCCGGCGAAGGCGCGGAAGGAGCCGCGCACCTTGGAGATGACCATGTGGCGGACGGAGAAGTTGATGCCGGAGTGCGTGGTGTCGATGTTCCAGGTAGTGGTGGCCATGTGCGGTTTCCTTTGCGGTGAAGCGGGTTTGACGGTGCCCAAGGTAGCGGCGCACGGTGGCCTTGATTAGATGGGCCAGACTGGAAGGACTGTTCCATGGGTGGGACAGCCCTCCAGGACGGGAACCGACATGGACCTCAACGAGCTCCTCGTCTTCGCCAGGGTGGTGCAGGGCGGTAGCTTCACGGCCGCGGCGCGCGGCCTGCGGATGCCCAAGTCCACCGTGAGCCGGAAGGTGGCCGAGCTCGAGGAGCGGGTCGGCGCTCAGCTCCTGCAGCGCACGACCCGGAAGCTGCACCTGACCGAGGTGGGGCGCGCCTACTACGAGCACGCCGCCCGCATCGTGGCCGAGGCGGAGGCGGCCGAGCAGGCGGTCTCCCGCATGCAGGCCGCGCCGCAGGGGCTGCTCCGGGTGACGGTGCCGCTCAACTTCAGCATCCTCGGGCCCATCGCCGCGGAGTTTCTCAAGCGCTACCCCGAGGTGCAGCTCGAGGTGGTGTGCACCGACCGCAACGTCGACCTGCTGGCGGAGGGGTTCGACCTGGCGGTGCGCGCAGGACCGCTGGCCGACTCGACGTCGCTCATCGCGCGCCGGCTCGGGAGCATCGACCGCGTGGTGGTGGCGGCCCCCGGCTACATCCAGGGGCGGGAAGCCCCCCGGGCCCCCGCGGACCTCGTGAAGCACGACTGCCTCGTCTTCGGCGCCGGCCGGGAGCTGAACGTCTGGACGCTGCGCTCCGGCAGCCGGTCAGCCTCCGTCACCGTGCGCGCGCGCTTCGTCGTCAACGACTTCGACATGCTGCACGAGGCCGCGCTGGTCGGCTCGGGGGTGGCGCTGCTGGACACCGCCGCGTGTACGAGCGACATCGCCGCCGGCCGTCTGCAGCGGCTCCTGCCGGAGTGGGGCTCACCTGGGACGCCCGTGCACGCAGTCTATCCGAGCGCCCGGCACCTCCCTCCGAAGGTGACGGCCTTCCTGGACTTCCTGCGGGAGCGCTGGAAGACGGCCTTCTCCAGCAGGGGTGCCGCCTCCCGGTGACGCCCTCGCTGCGCAGGTCGCCGGTTGCCACCCGCGATCGACCTGGCGACGCCAACCCGGACCTTCTGATGCATGACAGTCTGGGCCGAAGGTCGATGGTGTGTGCCCTGCCCGGCCCCATCCTCCGGAACACAGAGGGAGGGTCGCCCATGAACGCTTCCCGTCGGAAGGCTGTGGCTGCTGCCGTCGTTGCGTCGCTGGCCGTGGCCGGCGGCGTCGCTGCGCAAGCAACGAAGCCGCGCGCCACTCAACCCGTCCTGGTCAACGCGGACACGGCGAAGTTCAAGCAGGTGATTCCAGGCATCTCGAAGGTCGTCCTCCAGGGTGACCCGGACAAGGGACCCTACGCCACCTTCACGCGCTTCGTGCCCGGCCAGAAGAACGCGCTGCACACCCACTCGAGCGACATCCGGCAGGTCGTCCTCGAGGGCGCCTACCTCTACGAAGCAGACGGCCGCAAGGTTCGCGTGGGTCCGAAGTCCTTCTTCGTGGTCCCCGCCGGGACGCCGCACACGAGTGGAGGCGACCCGAAGGAGGGCGCGCTCTTCTACGAGGAGTCTTCCGGGCCCTTCGACATTCAGTTCATCAAGAGCCCTGAGGGAGGCCCGCGGTAACCGCGTGTGCCGGTGGACACGGTGCCCGGCCTGCAGTCCGCTCTCCGGCGCCGGCACGTGAGGGAGAACTGTGCACCGATGCGCCGAGCGGACCCCGCGGGTGGCGTGCGCCCCGGGAAGCAGGTGAGCCTGTGACCTCCCTGAGTCCCGGAGGTGGACGATGTCTCCTCGTCGTGTCGCCGCCCTGCTCGCGTTCCTCGCCCTCGTAGGCTGCGGAGCGCCCGGAGAGGAGGGCACGCCCGATGCCGGCCCTATCACCCCCGCACTCGAGGCGGGGACCTGGAACGAGTTTGCCCCCGGCGGCGACACCGCGTGTGCCTACGGCGACCCCTTCTCGTTCTTCGTCTACCCGGGGAAGGTGAACAGGGTGGTCATCGACTTCCTGGGGGGAGGCGGCTGCTGGGACGACTTCACCTGCACCCTCACGCTGCCGCCCCCTGAGAACCGGCTCTACAACGTGAGCGTCGACGAGTTCCGGAACCGGACCCCGGAAGGCATCTACGACAAGACGCGGACCGACAGCCCGGTGGCGGACTGGTACCACGTGCTCATCCCCTACTGCACGGCGGACATCCACTGGGGCGACAAGGTGGAGACGTACACGGACCTTTTCGGCACGCCGCTCACCGTGCGGCACAAGGGCGCGGTGAACGCGCGCGCGGTGCTCGACTGGGTGTTCCGGAGCTTCTCCCGGCCCGACGCCATCCTCGTCACCGGCTGCAGCGCGGGCGCCTACGGCTCCATCCTCTGGGCCCCGTACGTGCAGCAGCACTACCGCGACGTCCCCGTCTTCCAGCTGGGCGACAGCGGCGCGGGGGTGGTCACTCCGGACTTCTTCGGCAGGGCCTTCTCCCACTGGAACGCGCTGCCCGCCGCCCCCACGTTCATCCCGGAGCTGGACCCGGGGCAGGTGGACTGGAGCGCCCTCTCGCTGGCGGACGTCTACCGGAGGGTGGGCCAGCACTTCCCCGGCATGCGGCTCAGCCAGTTCAACCGCGAGCACGACAAGACCCAGGTGGGCTTCTACATGGTGATGAAGGGCTCCCTCGCCGACCTCACCCAGGAGTGGAGCACCGGCATGCGCGCCTCGCTCGCCGCCATCGCCCAGGGCACCCCCAACTTCGCCTCCTACCTCGCGCCGGGCGACGAGCACTGCGCCTTGCCCTACGACAGCTTCTACACGCAGGAGTCCGGCGGTGTGCGTCTGGTGGACTACGTGGACGACCTGGTGAACGGCCGTCCACTGCCCGAGGTGCGCTGCACCGGGTGTGACGGGGGCACCTGAGCGGGCGTTGCAGCGCGCGGCCCACCGCAGCAGGCGTGGTGGCGCCCTTCCTGTGAAGCCCTGGGCTTCGCAGGTTCCGCCAGATGCTGTCGGAAGAAAGTCGCCAGCTTTGGCCTCCCCATGTCGGCTCCCCTGCGGGGTGGGGACTGTCCCACCGACGGAACAATCCTTCCCGGCTGGCCCATCTAATCAAGGCCACCGTGCGCCGCTACCTTGGCCAACGTCAAACCCGCTTCACCGGAAGGGTACTCGCACATGGCCATCGCTCCCTGGAACATCGACACCGCGCACTCCGGCATCAACTTCTCCGTCCGCCACATGGTCATCTCCAAGGTGCGCGGCTCCTTCCGTGCCTTCGCCGGCACGGTGGCGCTGGACGAGCAGGCCCCCACCGCCGCGTCCGTGACGGCCCGCATCGAGGTGGCGAGCATCGACACGGGCGTGGAGCAGCGCGACGGGCACCTGCGCTCGCCGGACTTCTTCGACGCGGAGAAGTACCCGGCCATCACCTTCCAGAGCACGAAGGTGCAGAAGGGCGCGGGCAACCACCTGGTGGTGACCGGAAACCTGACCATCCGTGACGTCACCCGCGAGGTCTCGCTCGACGTCGAGCAGCTCGGCACCGGGAAGGACCCCTGGGGCAACCACCGCGTCGCCTTCGCGGCGAGGACCTCCATCGACCGTCGTGACTTCGGACTGAAGTGGAACCAGGCGCTCGAGACCGGCGGCGTGCTCGTCGGCGAGAAGATCGAGATCGAGCTCGAGGTCCAGGCGGTCCAGGCGGCGGCCGACAAGGCAGCCTGAGCCGACCCGTTGCCCCATCCACCCCGGAAGCACCTTGCGCCGAGCGCCCACAGAAGAAGGAGCGCGCCATGATGACCATCCGACGTGCCCATGAGCGCGGCCATGCCGACCACGGCTGGCTGAACAGCTTCCACACCTTCGCCTTCGGCGACTACTACGACCCTGCCCACATGGGGTTCCGGAGCCTGCGCGTCATCAACGAGGACCGCGTGCAGCCGGGCATGGGCTTCGGCACCCACCCGCACCGGG
>JAKEEX010000708.1 GCA_022616315.1 Myxococcaceae bacterium | reverse complement strand
GTCCGTTGCCACGACCGGGATTCCGCAGGCAAGCGCCTCGAGCGGCGAGAAGCCGAGCCCCTCGGCCAGCGAGACCTGCGCGCAGACGTCCGAAGCCTGGTAGTAGCCAGCAAGCTCGCGCATCGGGTCCACCGCGTCCCGGGCGATGACCCGCTCCCCCAGCCCCTTCCGCGCGGCGAGCGCCATCAGCTGGCGGTACCCTCCGCTGAGGTTGAGCAGGCGGAAGTCGCGTCCGTCCTGCTGCAGGAGGGCGCACGCGTCCAGGAGCGACTCGGTGTCCTTCTCGGGCGCCACCCGGCTGGAGAAGAAGATGATGAACCGCTCCAGGGGCAGGCCCAGGCGTTCGCGGAGCAGCTGCTTGCGCGCCGCGTCCGCCGGGGTGAAGCGCGAGGTGTCCACCCCGTAGAGGGGCAGCACGTGGACCTTCTCCGGATGGTCCGGCGCTACCGCATCGCCGAGGTAACGGCTGAGCACGAGGACTCTCTCCGCGAGGATTGCGTTCGCGGCGCGTGCGGCTTCGAGCATGGCCCGCCCGGTGAGGTAGGCCGGCAGCGTCAGCTCGCCCCGGAGGTAGCGGCATTGGAAATAGGCGACGTTGGGGCTGCAGACGAGGAGGAAGGTGGGCGCCCGCGAGAGGTGGCGGAGGGCATTGGCCGCAAGGCTGGTGAGGCCTGCGTTCTGGCTCAGCACGGCGTCATAGCCACCCTGCTGCCGCTGGAGCCACCGGGCCGCGAAGGCGGCGAAGGCGAGGCGTCCCGGAGGCCCCTCCTCCACGCGGAGGGTGCGCGCGTCGGGGGGCTGCCAGTTGAGGCTCCGTTTCCCGAACGCGGGGCGCAGGAGCAGCACCAGGTCGAAATGGGCGTTCAGGCCGGAGACGAGGCGCACATCGGTCCCGCTCTCGCAGAGGAAGGCGAGGCGGCGGCGGGGGAGAGGAGGGCTCATGGGGAGTGGGGTGCGGGGAGGCTCTCCGCGTGGGAGACGAGGGTGCGGGCCATGGCGTGCCAGTCGTCCTGACGGAGCGCTGCCCCGAGGGCCAGGACGCGGCCCCGCACCTGCTCGCGCGAGGCGGCCCAACCTCGCAGCGCCCGGGCGAGAACGGGGGCATCCTCGGGATCGTCCAGGAGCAGGAGCCGTCCGAGGTCTGGCGGGTAACGTTCAGCCACGCCCGCATCGCGGCTCACCAGGGCGGGCACACCGGTGCAAAGGGCCTCCACCACGCCGAGTCCGTAGGACTCGTAGCGGGTCGGAGCCACCAGCGCATCACACCCGGCGAGCAGGCGTGGGACATCCGTGCGGAAGCCCAGAAAGCGGAGGGAGTGGAGCCCTTCGTTGCGCGCCCGCTCCTCCCACCTCGCGCGCTCGACTCCGCCGCCAAGCACCAGGAGCACTCCGCTCCAGCCCCCCTCGCGCTCCAGTTGCTTCCAGGCAGTGTAGAGCGTGTCGAATCCCTTGCGGCGGTCCCCGAGCGCGCCGATGAACGCGACCACGAGCTGCCCGTCCCGCCACCCCTCCTCACGCCGCGTCGCCGCCCGCTGCTCGGGGGTGGGAGGGCGGAAGCGCTCCGCCTCGATGCCGCAGTAGACGACGCGAATGCGCTCTGCCCGGACTCCCAGCCGCACCAGGTC
>JAKEEX010000707.1 GCA_022616315.1 Myxococcaceae bacterium | reverse complement strand
GCCATCGTCGAGAGGCTCGTGCCCGCCGCCACCGCCATGAAGGCCGACGGCTGGTGGTGGGGCGAGCACGCCCTCACCCACCAGGACCTCAAGCGTGGGGTGATGCGGGAGCTGCTGGCTGCTCGCTTCGGGCGTGCAGCATCGGGTCCAGCTTCTCTCCCTTGATGAAGAGGTAGTACGGCGCCTTGTAGTACGTCTTCACGTCGTTGAAGGGGTCGGTGAGGATCTTCGTGAACCACACCGCCCCGGTCTGCAGGTTGCGCGTCGCGCACAGCCAGAGCGTGCGCGCGAGCAGCCCGGCGCCGGCGAGCCACAGCCAGGTCACGCCGAGCAGGTCCAGGTAGGCGCGGAAGCTCTCGAAGGGAGCCCTGAGGCCGAGCTTCGGGGCGAACCAGAGCGCCACCGGCACGAGCGACCAGACCACGAGGAGGGCCACCTTGCGCTGGAGGTTGTAGCCGACCTTGATGTCCTCCTTGTGCTCGAAGGTGGCCTGGTTCACCTCGTCGAAGCCGCGCGGCTCGAAGAAGAAGTGGCCAATCTGCCTGGACCAGAACGCCACCACCCAGCCGAGCATCGCCGCGACGATGGGATTCACCGGGATGAGCACGTACGTCGCGAGGAAGCAGCTCGCGCTGAACAGATGCAGCGACTGGTTGATGCGGCTCTGGTGGTAGTAGCGGTGGTCATCCCAGCGCTGCTCCTGCAGCTCTTCCATGAAGGTGAGGGGACGTGTTGCGGTCGCGTCAACCATTCGGGACTCCTTCGGGGGGTACTGCGGGGGTGGAACGTCGAAGGAGCGGCTGACCGACGCGGACGGTCGCTCCTTCGACGACGGTGTCACAGAGCTCGAAGTCGCCCGTCGCGAACAGCACGATGGTCGAGCCGCTCTGGAAATGGCCCATCTGCTGCCCCTTCGTGAGGGGCGTGGCGCAGTCGATGTGGGTCTTTCCCTGGTGGGAGAGGTTGAGCGGGGAATCGAGGAAGTGCAGGTGGATTCCTGCCACCAGGATGGCCGCGACGGGCACCAGCGTGAGCGCGTGCCCGGGCTCCGGCAGCGCGAGGTCGACGATGGCCCGCTCGTTCTTGCAGAAGAGCTTCTCCACCCGCTTGAGCGCGATGGGATTCACGTTCCAGGTGTCGCCCGAGATGTAGGTCACCTTCCGGACCCGGCAGTGGGTGGGGGCGTGGAAGCGGTGGTACATGCTCGACTTCAGACGGAGCGTGACGAAGAGGCCGTCCCGGTGCCGCTCGACCAGCTCCTCGTCTCCGAGCAGGTCCATCAGCGTGTAGGGGAAGCCCTTGGCCTGGATCACCTCGGTGCCGCGGATCCGCCCCGAGGCACCGACGATGGCGTCGCAGGGGCTGACCAGGCTGGAAGGGTCCGGATCGATGGGCCGCGCACCCTCGCGCAGCTCGCGCACGAACACGTCCTGGAGACTGTCGAACTCCTGCTCCCGGGCCTCCGAGAGGTCCAGCTCCCCGTCGAACGTGGACCACACCGACAGCGACAGCTTGGTCAGCCGCCGGCTGCGCAGCCGTGAGAACCACGCCATCGCCAGCGTCGCGTAGCGGCGCGGGATGCGGTTCGTGACGAGAAAGTTGAGGTCCTCCTGGAGGAACAGGCGGGCCAGGGGCGAGACGGGCTTGGGTGACCTGGGTTCTTCGAGCACGCCGGGCTCATAGCGGTCCCGTGTGAAGGGTCTGTGTGGTCTGCGTGACGATCTGGCTCCGGGCAGGCGCCCCGAAGCGGGGGTGGCGCACCAGCCCGATGCTCAACCAGACGCCCACGCTGAAGTAGAGCGACATCCACGGCATCTCCTCGTGCCAGTCGGCCCAGGTCCGCGTCACCACCCTGCGGCTGTTGGCGTCGTGCCACCCCTCGGCGAGCGAGAGGTACCGGTCCCCACGGGCCTCCGCCTCGCGCCAGCGCCGCCAGTACATGGGTACGTCCACGGTGCACATGAACGTCACGTAGGCGATGACCAGGCCGGTGACGCCGCGGACGAAGAGGGCCTGCCCTCCCTGGAAGGCCCCCCACAGCCGGAAGAGCCCGAGCACCAGCAACGTCCCCGTCAGCGCCCAGAGGGCCTCCTCGAACACGCTGAAGAGGTAGTTCGTGGTGAGGGCGCTGGACCAGGAGAACACCTCCGCCAGGACGATGAGCGGCACCAGGGGCCACGACAGGAGGGCCGCCGACCGCATGCCGGAGGCGCGCGCCGCATCGCGCAGCATCAGGGCGCACTGGGTGACCAGCGCGAGCTCCGCCAGCGTGGCCACGCCGCGGGCGATGGTCGCGTTGGAGATCCAGTGGTCCACCAGGCAGATCCGCTGTGCCTCCGCGCGCGGGAGGAACGAGCGGAACGCGCACCCGACGGTGAAGACGCCCGCGAGCAGCAGCTGCCAGCGCCGCCTCCGCTGGACGTCCGGCGGCTCCAGGGCGCCTCTCCAGCGCCGGCCCGTGGCGACCCAGGCGAAGACGCAGAGGTTGAGCACGCTGACCGAGCTGATCGCCAACCACCAGACCAGCACCCCCGTCGAGGTGGACTCCATCCTTCACCCCTTCAGCCCAGTCACCCGGTCCTTCGCGGACGCGGGTCCGGAATGGTCCGCGATGGTCCACCCTTCTGCCCGAGCCGTTCGCTCCTCTGCGCGCGTGGCGTTGTCCGCTCGTCACAATCCCGTGGTGGCGGTGGGCGGAGTGTTCGCTCCCTCATCTCGAGCACTTCCCCGCCGGGCGGCATCGGTGCGCGCGAACGGTTCCACCCGGTGGGTACCCGCAGTCACACGCGTGGAAATGAGTGCCCCACCCCTGGAGACACCTCTTCCAGCACGAGAGAGCGTCTTGAAAGGCGTGCGGAACGGTCCGGACGGTGGGGGTAGGCGCATCGACGTGGGCGCTCGCCGATGGAACATCACTCGCCGTTCGGCACTGTGGTCCGGGGCGCAGGGACGCACGCCGTTCCTGGGCGTTTCATAGGTACCCGTTCAGGCGTCTCAGGTTGGTTGAGGGGGAAGGTGCCTCTCGGCCGGCGAGCAGGCTGGCGCTC
>JAKEEX010000706.1 GCA_022616315.1 Myxococcaceae bacterium | reverse complement strand
TAGAGAAGAACCCTCTAACAATCCAACTGCTGCCCCGTCGCGCACGAGCGCCGACGAGGCGCTGGTGCACGGTGACTTGCGAGGGACGGCAGGGGACGAGTCCGCGCTCATCGCCCAGGCCTGCGAGGTGTTCGACTACTGGCGCGCCCGGGCCGGGCTTGCCGACACGACCGTGTTCAGCCCGCTGCGCCGCACGGCCGTCCTCGGGCGCCTGCGCGAGGGGTGCCCCCCCGAGCGGCTGAAGCGGGCCGTGGACGGGTGCCTCGCGTCCGGCTGGCACCGCGAGCGCGGGCGCATCGACCTGGCCCACATCTGCGCCGACGCCTCGCGCGTGGACGACTTCGTGCGCCGGACCGAGAGCGCGCCCCGGAGGGCCCCGGATGGGCTCCCCGTTCGCGCCGCCGCGCCCGTGCCGCAGATGCCGGCCACCGAGGCCGGGCGGATGTGGCGCGGCTTGCTGGAGGCGCTGGAGGCGGACGGCGCCCGGTACGCCGCGGAGACGCTCGGAGGTGTGAAGGCGGTGGAGCTGGAGGGTGGGGTGCTCACCGCCCGGTGGCCCGACGTGCACCAGGCGCGGTGGGCCGAGGACCACTACCGGGAGTTCGTCGAGCAGCACCTGGGCGAGGGCGGCCCGCAGGTGCGCTTCGTCGGGGAGGGTGCGCAGCCATGAAGCTAGTCATCGAGGTGCCGCTGAAGACGAAGTCCGCCAACGTGTCCTTCCGCGGGGGCTGGCAGGCCCGCGCCCGGACGGCCCGCAGTCAGCGGGACGCGGTGCGCCGCCGCCTGCCGCGCGAGCCGCTCCCCGCCTTGGTGGCGGTGCGCCTCACCCGGCTGTCGCGCGGGAAGCTGGACACGGACAACCTCAACACCGCCCTCAAGCACGTGCGCGACCAGGTGGCCTGCTGGCTGGGCCTGGATGACGCCAGTCCGCTGGTGCGCTGGGAGTACCGGCAGGCGACGGGGGCCCCGGGGGTGCGGGTAGAGGTGGAGTTCGCGGGCCCGGCAGCAAGCATCCCGGGCGATGATCAGCACCCCGAGCGGCCCGAGGGGGCTGGGGCGGAGCGGATCATCGCCACCCCAGGCCTCACCTACGGGCAGATGGTGGGTGCATAGGCGAGATTGGGGCCCTGTTGCGAGCGGTGCGCGGGTGAAGCGTGTGTCCGCCGCGGAGGCGGAGGCCGTCAGCAGGGAGGGCTGTGC
>JAKEEX010000705.1 GCA_022616315.1 Myxococcaceae bacterium | reverse complement strand
CCCATCGCGGAGGCGTGGGCCAGCTCGTCCTGGTGGCGAAGTGGGCCTTCCGGAAGACGTGCCAGGTCTTCATCAACGAGGCACTCGCGCGTCAGCGCACGTTCAACGGCCACGTGCGCGATGGCTACGCCCACCTGTCCGCCGAAGTACAGCGCCTGCAGAAGGAGGTCGAAGCCCTCCGCGCTGCCCAGGCGGCACCGCCTGAGCAGCCACCGTCCCGGACGCGCGGCACCTCACCGCGTCCAGCGCGCAAGCGGGCGCGTTGAGGATCTTCGACCCTCAGGTGGCGAAAAAGAGGATGGCCGCAGCGATGAGCCCCGCTGCGATGCTGACCGGGTCGCGCAGAGCAAAGATGAGCGGGTCCTCATCGACCTTCCCCCGGTGCGCGAGCAGCCAGATGCGGCTCACCCAATACAGGAGCACCGGGCAGAGGAGCCACAGCCGCTCGGGATGCACGTAGAGGCGGCTGACGGTGTCGCTGTTGATGTAGAGCGAGAGCACGACTGCGGCGACATACCCCGCCGCAGTTCCGAGCCCCATCAGCGCCTCGTAGTCCCCACCGCCGTATCCCCGACCGTGTACGAGGTCCTCGTTGGCCAGCCTCAGCCGGCGTGCCTCCGACACTCGCTTGACCAGCGCGAGCGAGAGGAAGAGGAACATGGAGAAGCTCAACAACCAGCTGGAGGTCGGCACGTCCACGGCAAGGGAGCCAGCCAGGATGCGTACCGTGTACAGCCCGGCGAGCACCAACACGTCGAGCAACTCGACCCGCTTGAGGTGGAACGAGTAGGCGAGCGTGATGACGTAGTAGCCGCCGAGCGCCGCACCGAAAGCCGGCGGAAGAATGAAGGCGAGCGCCGCGCCGGCGGCCAGGAGCAGCGGAGCGACGACGAGCCCTGCCTCGAGGGGCAGCGCCCCGGACGCAAATGGACGGTTGCGTTTGGTGGGATGCCGCCTGTCGGAGGGCAGGTCCAGCAGGTCATTGAGGAGATAGACGCTGGAAGCGACCAGACAGAAGGCAATGAACCCCAGGAGCGCGCGTCCGATGAGCGCCGGCTCCAGCCCGCGGTGGGCCGCCAGGAGAGGAACGAAGACGAGGACGTTCTTGGCCCACTGGTGAATGCGCAGGGCCTTGAGCCACCCCCGCCACCCCGGCCTGGGGGCCCCAAACGTGCGCACAGGTTGACCGAGTGCGGCACAGCGGCGCTGTACCGCGGGTGCCGCCCCAACCACGAGCGCTTCCTGTGCAT
>JAKEEX010000104.1 GCA_022616315.1 Myxococcaceae bacterium | reverse complement strand
CGCCTCGAGGAAGATCTTCCGGCTCATCTTGCTCTGGCCCACGCGCCGGTCCTCGAAGCGGATGGGGACCTCGGCCACGGTGAACCCGCTGCGAAGCGTGCGGTAGGTGAGCTCGATCTGGAACGCGTAGCCGGCGCTGCGCACCGCCCCGAGGTCGATGCTCTCCAGGACCTGCCGCCGGAAGCACTTGAAGCCCCCGGTCAGATCCCGGACGCCCACGCCCAGCACGGTGCGCGCATACAGCGAGCCACCCCGGCTGATGAAGCGGCGCAACAGCCCCCAGTTGACCGTGCCACCGCCCTGCACGTAGCGCGAGCCGAGCACCAGGTCGGCTCCCTCCTCGGCCGTGTCGAGCAGGGTGGGCAGGTGGCGCGGGTCGTGGCTGAAGTCCGCGTCCATCTCCAGCACGTAGGCGTAGCCCTGCGACAGTGCCCATCGGAACGCGGCGAGGTAGGCGCGGCCCAGCCCCTCCTTTCGCTCGCGGTGGAGGACACGAACCCGCGGCTCCGCGGCCGCGAGGGAGTCTGCGAGCTTGCCCGTCCCGTCGGGGCTGTTGTCGTCCACCACGAGCACGTCCACGCGCGGATCCACCGCGAGGATGGCGCGAACGATGGGCTCGAGGTTGTCCCTCTCGTTGTAGGTGGGGACGCAGACGAGGGCAGGGCGCATGGCTGGAAGGGGACTTATCAGAGCGACGTCAGGGGCGGGGGAAAACGTCCGCGCGGGCAGGGAGCAACGCGAGCACCTCCTCCGCGGCCCGCGCTGCAGCGCCGGGTGGCCCGAGTGTCTGTCGCACCTGGGCGAGCCCCCGGATCACCTCGTCGCGGTCCGGCCCGGGGCGCCACAGCCGTCGCACCTCCGCCACGATGCGCGCGGGCGTCATCTCCCCCTGGAGGAGCTCGGGAACGAGCCGCCTCTTCGCCAGGAGGTTCACCAGCGCGACGTGCGCCACCTTGAGCAGGAGGCGTCCGATGAGGCCCGTGAGCCAGGACACCTTGTAGACCACGACGAGCGGCCGCTGCATGAGGCCCGCCTCGAGCACGGCGGTCCCGCTGGCCACCACGGCGACATCGCTCGCCGCCACGGCCTCCGGGGCGCGCCCGTCCACGTACGTCGGTGAGAGCCCGCTGCCGAGGAAGTGCGCCTCCACCTCGGCGCGCTCGAGCGTGGGGGCCACGGGGACCACCACCTGAAGCCGTGGCTGCTCGCCATGGAGCTCGCGGGCGGCCTCCACCATCGCGGGGAGCAGCCGGCGCAGCTCGCTCTGGCGGCTTCCCGGAAGGAGCGCGAGGGTGGGACGCGCGGGGTCCAGTCCGAGCGTCTGCCGGAACCCCGTCTCGGGTCCGGGCGACGGAACCTGCTCCACGACCGGGCTCCCCACGTACCGCGCGGCCACCCCGGCGCCCCGGTAGAAGTCCTCCTCGAAGGGGAGGATGCAGAGCATCCGGTCCACCCGCCGCGCGATGGTGCGCACGCGGCCCTGGCGCCAGGCCCAGATCATCGGGCTGATGTAGTAGGCCACCGGAACGCCGAGCGCCTTGAGCCGGGCGGCGAGGCGCAGGTTGAAGTCCGGGATGTCCACCAGGATGGCGAGCGCAGGGCGACGGATGGACGCGCTGCGCCCCAGGCCGCGGAGGATCCCGAGGATGCGCGGCAGGCGGGGCAGGACCTCGGTGAGCCCCATCACGGACACCTCGCGCGCGTCGTAGAGGAGCTCGACGCCTGCGGCCTTCAGGCGTGGCCCGCCCATGCCGAAGAAGCGGAGGTCGGGCCTCCTCGCCTTCAGCTGCTCCACGAGTGCGGCCGCGTGCTGATCACCGCTCGCCTCGCCCGCGACCACCAGGATGTCCAGGGGCTCCATCAGGGCCGCGTACCTTAGTGCAGCGCGGAGTCAAAGCGTGTGTGGCCCCTCACCGTGAAGGGTGAGAGCCATCCGCTGGCCGTCCGGCGACCAGGGGGGCGGGTTCGCATTCGGGCGTGGGGGACCTGGATCGCCCGTGTAGAGTGCCGCCGCCTTGATGGACTCGACGCTCGCGAAGGCGGCGCTGCGGAAGGTGGAGCGCTGACACCATGGGGACGACGTTGCGACGGCTCCTGGGCTTCGCCCGGCCCCACCTCGGCACGCTCGGGCTCGCGGGCGTCTGCATGGTGGTGCTGGGGCTGGCCACCGGAGCGTACGCGTGGCTCCTGGGGCCGGCGCTCCGCTTCCTCCTCTCCGGCGGCACCGAGGGCCTGGGCCAGGCCTCGCGACTCCTGCCCTGGTTGACGCCGGAGACGGCGCGCTGGGCGCTGCCCCTCGCGTGCGTGGTGCTGGCGCTCGTGAAGGGAGCGGCATACCTCGGGCAGTTCTTCTGGGTGGGTCGTTTCGGCCTGCGTGTGGCGGCGGACGTACGCCGGGCCCTCTTCGTCCGGCTGCTGGGGCTCTCGCCTCGCCAGATGTCCACGCAGCAGTCGGGTGACCTGCTCGGGCGCTTCGCGGCGGACGTATCGGCGGTGGAGCTCGCCGCCAATACGGCGCTGCCCGCGTACCTGCGCGATGGGCTCCAGGTGGTCATCCTCGTCGGGGTGGCGCTGGTGCTGGACTGGCGCCTCGCGCTGCTCTCCTTCGTCGGTCTGCCGCTGGCTGCGGTGCCGGTGGCGCGCCTCACCCGCGCGTTCCTCGACCGCACGCGCGAGGGCCAGGCCTCGCTCGGTCAGATGGCGGGTCAGCTCCAGGAGGGGCTGGGGGGCCTCCGCACCATCCAGGCCTTCAACGGGCAGGAGGCGGAGCTCGCACGCTTCGACGCCCACGCGCGCCGCAACGCACGTGCGCTGACACGCGCGGCGTGGGTCCGTGGTGCCATGCCAGGCCTCATGGAGGTGTTCGCGGCAGCCGGTCTCGCCGGAGTGCTCGCCATCGCGCTCGCCGTGCGACTCGGTCCGCCCGAGGCCCTGGTGTCGGTGCTCACCGCGCTGGTGATGGTGGCACAGCCCGTCAAGGCGCTCGGACGGGTGAGCCAGTTCGTCGTCCAGGCCGCTGCGGCAGGCGAGCGGCTCTTCGCGCTCCTGGATGTTCCACCCGCCATGGAGGCCATGCCGGGCGCGGGGGTGCTTCCACCGCTGCGCGAGGAGGTCCGGCTGGAGGAGGTGCGCTTCTCCTACGGGGATCGCCCCGCGCTGGACGGACTCACGCTCACGCTGGAGGCGGGAAAGGTGACGGCCCTCGTGGGGCCGAGCGGAGGCGGCAAGAGCACGCTGACCCAGCTCCTGCTCCGCTTCGAGGCCCCGCAGGGAGGGCGCCTCCTCCTGGACGGGGTGGACGCCGCGTCGCTGACGCCGGAGAGCGTGCGCGCCCAGTTCGCGCTCGTCACGCAGGAGCCGCTCCTCTTCGACGCGAGCGCCCTGGACAACCTCCGGGTGGCGCGCCCGGGAGCGACGCGCGAGGAGGTGGAGGCGGCGGCCCGGGTGGCCCAGGCGGATGGCTTCCTGCGCGCCCTGCCGGAGGGCTACGACACGCGGCTCGGCGAGCGCGGGGTGAAGCTGAGCGGCGGCCAGCGGCAGCGCCTGTGCCTCGCGCGCGCGGTGCTGGCCAATGCGCCGGTGCTGGTGCTGGACGAGGCCACGAGCAACCTGGACGTGGAGAGCGAGCGGGAGGTGCTCCTGGCGCTGCGCCAGGTGCTCGTGGGCCGCACGGCGCTCGTCATCGCGCACCGGCTGTCCACCGTGGTGCACGCGGACGTCATCCACGTCCTGTCCGGAGGCCGGGTGGTGGAGTCCGGAACGCATCCGGAGCTGCTCGAGCGCCGGGGCCTCTACGCGAGCCTCTGGGCCCTCCAGCAGGGTGAGGGGGCCGTGTCCCCGCGCATCACCACGAGGACCGCTTGAAGCGTTCCCCCTGGCTCCAGCGCACCGGGCTGCTCCTCCTGCTCGTCTCCGCAGCAGCCTTCCTCCCCCCATTCGTCGCCGGCCTGCGAGCCCACTACCCGGTGTTCCCCCCGGCGTCGGCCGAGCAGCCGCGCGTGTTGGGCGCCTACCACGTGCACACCACGAGGTCCGACGGCCGGGGCTCCATCGAAGACGT
>JAKEEX010000704.1 GCA_022616315.1 Myxococcaceae bacterium | reverse complement strand
GCCACGCCTGCCTTTCCGTTGCCGTGGGGCGCAGGTGGCCTCCTCCTCCAAGGGGACGTCCGCTTCGGGCACCAGGAGTGGCCGAAGCTTCGCGCCCGGGGGCGCGCGCACCTACAACACCAGCTACACGTTCGCCCCCGACGGCCGCTGCGTGGCGGTGACGCGCAAGGTGAACCTCGTCCCCACGCAGGAGGACACCATCGGGCTGAGCGCCGGCCCCGCGGAGGCCCTCCCCGTGGTGGACACGCCCTTCGGGCGGCTCGGCACGCTCATCTGCTACGACGGCTTCCGCGAGCCGCACACCTCACACGAGCCCGGCTTCACGCCTGCCGCGCTGCTGCTGGACTCGCTCGCCGTGGACGTCATCGCGCAGCCCTCGGCGAACGCCTGGTCCTGGGAGGGGCCGTGGGCCTTCAACGCCCCGGGCGAGAGCCAGCGCCGGTGCGAGCAGTGGTTCAGCGAGGGCTTGTTCGCGCAGCTCCGCGAGCTCACCCACGTGCGCTACGCGGTCAACCCGCAGCTGACGGGTGGCTTCTTCGACAATGCCTTCGAGGCGCCCTCGCTCATCCTCGAGCGGCGCGGCGAGGGCGACGTCCACGTGCTCGCGCAGGCCACCGACCCCCGTGGCGAGTGCGTGGTGCAGGTCACGGTGCCGCACCCGGGGCAGGCCGTTCCTTCTCGCGCCGCGGGCGCCTCGCGGTAGGCTCCCCCGCTTCATCGGAGGGAAGCCATGGACTGGCAGGAACGACTGTTGACCGACCCGGAGCGCATCCACGCGCTGCTCCGGAGCACCCGGCGCGTGGCGGTGCTGGGCATCAAGCCCGACGACGAGGCGGAGAAGCCCGCGCATGCCGTCCCCAGGTACCTGCAGGCCCACGGCTACGAGGTCATCCCGGTCCCGGTGAAGGACGTGCCGGGGGGAACCATCCTCGGGCGGCCGGTGTATCGGCGCGTCGCGGACGTCCCCGGCGAGGTGGACGTGGTGGAGGTGTTCCGCAAGCCCGAGGACATCACGGCGCACGTGGACGACCTCATCGCCAAGCACCCGCGGGCGGTCTGGTTCCAGCTCGGCATCCGCAACGACGCGGCCGCCGAGCGGCTGGCCCGCGCCGGCATCGACGTGGTGCAGGACCACTGCATGAAGGTGGAGCACTCCCGCATGCAGCGGTGAGGCCCCTCGCCTCCGGGGAGGCACGGCCGCGCGGCGTACAACGAGCGCCGCGGGCCCGTGTCGCTCAGGTGCCGACCGGCTTCGTCTCGTGCGCGGCGGCGTCCTGCAACGCCGGTGGCAGGGCGCGGCCGCACTGCGCACCGGTGGCGGACTCCAGCGAGCGCTCGAGCGCAGACTGCGGGTGAGCGCCGATGAGCCGGGCCACCTCCTGTCCGCGCTCGTCGAGGAAGAGGAACGTGGGGACGCCCCGCACGCCGTGCCGGGCCGCGGCCGCCGCGCCCTCCGAGGTGCCCACGTCGAGCTGCACGATGTGGCCGCCCGCCTCGGCGCACGAGTGCCGGGCGCTCTCCACCACCGGCGCCATGTGCTGGCACACCGGGCAGGTACGGCTCACGAACTCCACCATGCCCGGGGCAGGCAGCGGCGCGGCCTCCGTCCCCGCGGCGAGGCCCGCCGCCTCCGGCACGGCGCAGGGCCCGGCGCTGCCGTCCGCCGGGGCCGTGCACGCGACCGCCTCCTCACCGGAGGCCCCCGGCACGGCCGCGGGCGCAGCAGGTGCAGCGGCCTGCGCGACGGGCACGGGCGTGTCCGTGGAGAGGTCCGGCAGGGTCAGCGCGCCGAGCGAGTCGGTGAGGAGGAACACGCCGAGCACGACGAGCAGCGCGCCCGACACGCGCTCGAAGACGGGCAGGTGCGTCTTGGCGCGCTCGAGCAGACGCAGCGCGACGGGCGCCGCGGCGGCGGTGGCGAGCAGCGGCGCGCACAGGCCGGCAGCGTAGGTGGCGAGGTACAGGCCCCCCTGCCACGGGCTCGAGGAGGCGCTCGCGGCGTAGGTGAGGACGGAGCCCAGCACCGGACCCACGCACGGCGTCCAGCCCAGCGCGAAGGCCGCACCGAAGAGGAAGGCACCCAGAAGGCCCCCACCGCCCTGCACCCGCGCCATCCACGGGCGCACCTCGCGCTCGGCCCACGGCAGGCGCAGGAGCCCCAGCGCCTTGAGGCCGAAGAGGAGCACGAGCACCCCGCCCACCTGCAGCAGCAGCGTGCGGTGCGTGGAGAGGGCGCGGCCCAGCGTGGTGGCCGCCATGCCGAGCGCCACGAACACCGCGGCGAGCCCCAGGCAGAAGGCCGCGGCCGTCACCAGGATGGCGCGACGGTTGCTGCCCGCACGCACCTGGGCCACGGAGGTCCCGCCGAGCAGGGACAGGTAGAAGGGCACCAGCGGGAGGATGCAGGGGGAGAGGAACGTCAGCGTTCCCGCGAGGAGGAGCCCGGCAAAGGAGAAGTCCATGCGTGTGAAGGCCTCGGGTGAAGGGACCGTGGTGTCAATCAGGGCCGTCGGAGGGACGGTCGGAGGGAGGACACGTCGGGCGCGTCCGGAAGTTCCCGGCGCGCACCGGTTCGGGCACGGGGCCCGGTGTGTGACGCGCGTGGCGTGGGGCCCTATGGGGTGGGCCGGCCCACCACACCCGCGAGGGCGAGCCCCTCCTGGGCGGAGACGGCCAGCGCGGGCTGCGTGGCGCGGGGGGACACGCAGATGCGCTCGCCGAGCGGGCCCTCGGTGCAGCGGGCCCCGTTCCGGGCAAAGCGCAGCGCCAACCCGGCCGCGGCCGAGTCCGCGGGGGGCAGGTACACCGTCAGCGCGTCCTCGCCGTGTCGGTAGAGGAGGGCGGGCACCGACTCGCCCGCGAGGTCGCAGCGCCGCGCTCCCAGCAGGACCGCCCCGGGGACGTCCGGCACCTGCACCTGGTGGCCCATCTGTGCCTTCAGCCAGCCGGCCACCGCCTCCGGGTCCGACGAGGCGAAGTCACAGGGCGTGGCGCGGGCGAAGGCCTTGAGGTGGTGCCGCTCCGCATCGAGCGCCACCGCGCCATCGAGCCCCGCGTGCGGCACGGCCGCCCAGAGCCCCACGGCCAGGACCGCCGCCGCCGCCATCCCCATGCCGACCCGCCGCAGCGGGCTCAGCCGGCGCACGGGCGCCTCCAGCCGCTCGAGCCGTGCGCGCAGGGAAGGGGAGACGGCGACCTCTGCGCGCGCGCTCCTCTGCAGGCCTGCGCGCAGCGGGCCGAAGCGGGCGAGCGTGGCCCTGCAGCCCACACACCGCTCCGTGTGCCGCGCCACCTGGGCGCGCTCCTCCGCGCCCGCCTCTCCATCGAAGACGGCCGACAGCCGCTCGGCCCAGTCTGCGCTACAGGCGTGCACGCTTGACCTCCTCCGGCTCGAGGGCCGCGAGCAGCTGCGTCCGCGCGCGGGCCAGCCGCGAGCGCACGGTGCCCACCGGGCAGCCCTGCACCATGGCAATCTCCTCGTAGGACAGCTCCTCCACCTCGCGCAGCCAGAGCGCCTCGCGCCACTCGGGCTGCAGGCCCTCGAGCGCGGCGAGCAGCTCGTCGTCCAGCGAGGACCGGAGGAGCTCCGCCTCCAGGTCCCCCACGGCCTCGGGCGCGCTGCTCCTGCCGCCCTCGAGCACCTCCAGGCGGGGACGCTGACCGCGCCGGCCGTTGAGGAACACGGTGCGCTGGATGGTGAGCAGCCAGGCCTTCATGCTCGCGGCGTCCCGCAGCTCTCCCTGGCGCTCCAGGGCCCGCATCAGCGTGTCCTGCGCGAGGTCCTCGGCGTCGCTGGGCTGCCCCGTCCAACGCCGCCCCACCCGGAGCAGGGCCGGGAGGTGCTCCAGCGCACTCTGGAGGAAGGAGGGGGGGCTCATCGGCAGCAGGGACACGTCGGGGGCAGGGAAAAGTTCCCGGGCACGCGTCAGAATCGGCATAGGGGGCTGACGGTTGTCCCGTCAGCACCCCTGCCACACCACCGGACAAGCGGGTCCGCATCCGGCGGTTCGTAGGGTTGAGGTTAGCG
>JAKEEX010000703.1 GCA_022616315.1 Myxococcaceae bacterium | reverse complement strand
CGAGCAGCTCGCGTGACTCGAAGGGCTTCTCGAAGTAGCCGGCGGAGCCGTAGCGGGAGCGCGCCTCGAGGGCATGCTTGCCTCCCTTGAAGACGCCGGTGATGAAGAGGAGGGGCAGCTCGGGGTGCTCCTTCCGCAGCTGCTCGGCGAGCTGGTAGCCCATCATGTCCGGCAGAAGCAGGTCGAGCACCGCCAGGCGCACCGGCTGGCCCCGGGCGGCGTCGAGTGCCTGCCTGCCCCTCGACGCGGCGAGCACGTCGTAACCAGCCTCCTCGAGGAGCTGCGTGAGGAGGCCCAGGAGCTCCTGGTTGTCGTCGACCACGAGAATCTTCGGCGGCGGCATGCGGTGCGGACCTTACCAGACGGTCCTCCACTGGCACCGGATGGATGCTCGGGCAGCCGGTGCTCGGCTAGCCTCCCTCCCGCCGTGTCCGTCTCTCTCCACCTGTGTCAGCCCGGCGGCGGCGCCTCCTGCGGGGCGTGCTGCGGCCTCTACAACTTCCGGGACCACTCGCGCGCGTCGCTCTCGCGTGCGCTGGCGCGGCAGACGGCGGTGGTGCGGGGCGTCCCTCGCAACGCGGAGGCCTACCGGGCGGTGGCCGCGCAGCTGAAGGAGGAGCGTGCACCGGCGCTCTTCCCGCTGGTGCGCGTGTGTCCGCTGCTGGGCTTCCTGGACGCGGACCACACGCGTGTGGGGTGCCTCGCGCATCCGCTGGTGACGGGCGGCGTGGACCTGCGCGACTGCGGCGTCTACACCGCCGAGACGTGTGAGCGCTTCACCTGTCCGTCCTTCGGCTGGCTGACGGATGCGCAGGCGAGGCTCGTCCGGGCCGCGTGCCCGGACTGGTACCTCTACGGGCTCGTCATCACCGACGTGGAGCTCGTCCGCGGCTGCCTGAAGCTCGTGGAGATGGAGCGCGCGGCGCCGGTGGACCCGGACGCGCTGTGCGCCCGGCCGGAGGCGCTGGAGGCCGTTCGCGCGCTCTTCTCCCTCAAGGAGACCGCGCCGGGGCGGGACGCGGACATGACGGTGTTCGGCCGGTTCGGTCCAGCGGACGCGGAGGGTGAGCCCTCCTTGCGCACGCTGGACTACGCAGCGCTCGGGACACACGCAGCCCCGGAGGACGACGTGGTGCTGTGCCTCGGCTACGCACCGGAGAGCGCGCAGGTGCTGGAGGAGGCGCGGGCCCTGGTGCGCAGGCACGTGCAGCGCATCGCCCGCGCACTCGACACCCTCCCCTCCAACTTCCCCTCTCCCCCTGGGAGAGGGACAGGGTGAGGGGAAGCGGACCCAGCCGAGCTCCGCACGCTCAGTGCCGCTCCTCCGGAGGGCGCCAGACGATGTCGCCAATCCTCGGGTGCTCCAGCTCCTCGAAGTCCTCGCAGCGCATCTCCACCGCGTCCTCGTGTGAGCCACCGCGGAAGACGAGCACCGGCGCATCGGCGAGCCGCTCGTCCATGAGGACCGGCAGCTGGTAGAGCCCGCCGAAGGGTGGCTCACTGCCGAGCTCGCAGTCCGGGAAGAGATTGCGGAACTCGGACTCCTCCGCCACCCGCACGTTCTCGACGCCGAGCACGGCGGCCACGCGGTCCACGTCCACCTCCTCGTTGGAGGGGATGAGGGCCATCCAGAAGCGCTCGCCCGCCCGCAGGATGACCGGCTTGGCCACCCGGCGGCCGCTCACGTGGAGCGCCTGGGCCAGCCGTGACGCGGTGACGGCACGGGGATGGTGGTGCCACGACGCCTGGACCTCGTGTTGCTGCAGATAGTCGCGGATGTGCTCGGAGACCATGGGGCAAGCCCTCCTCTAGGAGGGAAGGTGGGTCCCACCCCGGGACGGTGAAGGCGCCGGCCGTGCGCGGCCTTGCCGTCAGGCCTGCACGGGCGTCAGGCCTGCCCGGCTGCGGATGGGCGCGGGCGCAGGCGGGCGGACTCCACCTTGGCGCGGAGCTGGCCGCAGCCCGCGTCGATGTCGATTCCACGCCGCTGGCGCACCGTGGAGGGCACCCGGTAGGAGGCGAGGACGTCCTGGAAGGCGCGCACCGCCGTGGCGCCACTCGGAGTCTCGGCGTAGCCGCCGGTGGGGTTGAGGGGGATGAGGTTGAGGTGCGCATCCATCCCCTCGAGGAGCCGCCCCACCGCGTGCGCCTGCTCGGGGCCGTCGTTCTTGCCGGCGATGAGCGCCCACTCGAAGAAGATGCGCTCGCGCCGCCTCGCGCTGTACTCGCGGCACGCGTCCATCAGCTCCGCGAGGGGCCACTTGCGCGCGGCGGGCACCAGGGCTGCGCGCTCCGCGTCGGTGGCGGCGTGCAGGCTCACCGCGAGGCGCAAGGGGCGGTCCTCCGCGGCCAGGCGCCGGATGCCCGGCACCACGCCCACGGTGGAGAGGGTGACGTAGCGCGGGCCCAGCGCGACACCGGTGGGCTCCTGGAGGATGTCCAGCGCCTCCATCACCGCGTCGTAGTTGTGCAGCGGCTCGCCCATCCCCATCAGCACCACGTTGCGCAGCCGCTCTCCCTCCGCGTCCAGCAGACGGCAGACGTGCAGCACCTGCGCGACGATCTCACCGGGGGTGAGGTGGCGCACGAAGCCCATCTGTCCGGTGGCGCAGAAGACGCAGCCCATGGCGCACCCGGCCTGGGTGCTGACGCACACCGTGGTGCGCCCCGAGAAGCGCATCAGCACCGTCTCGATGGTCTGCCCGTCGCGCAGGGAGAGCAGGAGCTTCCGCGCGTCCCCGGCCGCGCTCGCCGTCTCGGTGTGCACCGGCAGGACGCCCACGTGGGCGCGCTCGCGCAACAGGCCGTAATGCTCGGGGCGCAGGCCCTCCACCGCGTCCGTGGACGTCACGCGCTGGCGGTGGAGCGCCGTCCACACCCGCTCCCTGTAGAGGGGGCTCAGGCCCCACTGGCCGAGCAGGACGTCGAGGCGGCCTCTGTCGAGGTCGTACAGGTTGGGCGTGGAGGGAGCAGGCAGCATGGCGGGGTTGCGGGAGCAGTAACACACACGGCTGCGGGCGCCGGGTTGGGTCCGCCTGGCAGGATGCGCGGGGAGCGAAGGAGGCGGCCCCTTACGCTCTGCCAGGAGGACGCGCCGGGTGCTCCTTTGAAACAGCCGGGAGCGGGACCGGGAGCGGGTTCGGCTTCGGGGACGGGGCTTCGGGGACGGGTACGGCTTCGGCTGCGGGCACGGGCTTGCGGACCACGCTGACGCTGACCGGCCCCGTTCCCCGTTTCCCGAAGCCGTGCTCCGGGCCCGTTCCCGTTCCCGAAGCCGCTCCCGCTCCCGGT
>JAKEEX010000702.1 GCA_022616315.1 Myxococcaceae bacterium | reverse complement strand
CACGCGAGCGCCGTCCCGAGCGCTCCGGAGGCGGCGAGCACCGGGAGGGCGCCCACCACCGCCGCGAGCAACCTCCACGGTGGCCCTTCGCCTCCGAGCAGCGCCCAGCGCCGCAGCGCGAAGAGAGAGAGGCCAGGCCGGTGAGGCAGGGCCCTCAGGCGCGGCGCGAGCGGCAATGGCAGGAGCAGCCGCACGCAGGTCAGTGTGTTGAGCAGGGAGATGCGGACGTTGTCCACGAAGGGGCGGAAGTGGCTGATCCGGTCCTTCGGGTAGAGGACGCGGATGGGGACGGAGCGCAGGGGGAGACCCGCCCACGCCGCCTGGAGCAGCACCTCCACTTCGAAGTCGTAGCGCCGGTTGTGCGTGCGCAGCTGCAGGCACTCCGGCAGCGGGTACGCGCGAAAGCCGGACTGGCTGTCCTCCACCCGCGTGCCGCCCTCGAACCAGACCCAGAAGTTGGAGAACTTGCGGCCGAACTGGCTCGAGGAAGGTGCTCCGGCCGCCACCAGGTCCCTCGCCCCGACGACCAGCGCTCCGGGCTCCCGTGCGGCCGCGGCCACAAGCACCGGGAGGTCGTCCGGGAAGTGCTGCCCGTCCGCATCGAGCGCGAGGGCGAAGCGGAATCCCCTCCGGTTCGCCTCCTCGAGGAGCGTGCGGAGCGCCACACCTTTGCCCTGGTTGGTGCCGTGCCGCAGGACGGTGGCCCCCGACCGCTCGGCCTCGTCACCGGAGCCGTCCGTGGAGCCGTCGTCGCACACGAGCACGACCGAGGCGTGCTGCAGCGCCCCCCGGACGACCGCGCCGACGGTGCGGGCGTGGTTGTACACGGGGATGATGACGCAGGCGTTCGCCGCATCCACCACACGCTGAGCAGCGCTCTCCACTCTCAAAGCGGCCCACCTCATGCCCGGGAGCCCCGGGGGTCGTCAACAACCGGGCGAGCAAGCGTTCCCGCGCGCGAGATTCACGCTTGCCTCGGGCGTGGTGGAGCGCGGACGCTGCAGGCCATGGACACAGCCGGCCGGACGGGGCTCGCCTCTGCGCGTGTTGCATCCGCCGGACGGGGTGGAGGGTGGCTCGCGGCTGCGCGACGCCGCATCCGACAGCAGCTCGAGTCGGTCGTGAGGGCACACGCCAGCCCGCGGCGGCTCGGCGTGGCGGTGGCCGTCGGGGTGCTGGTGGGGAGCAGCCCGTTCCTCGGCTTCCAGCTGCTCCTCGCGCTCGCGCTCGCGTGGCTCTTCGGGCTCAACCGCCTCGCGGTGCTGCTGGGTGTGCAGGTCTCCGCGCCGCCCATCACCCCCGTGCTGCTCTTCGCCAACCTCCAGGTCGGCGCGCTGGTGCTCCACGGCCAGTTCCGCTCCCTCTCGCTGGAGAGGCTGCGCGCGCTTCCCGCGTCGGAGGTGGTGGGCGCGCTCTTCCTGGAGCTGCTCGTCGGTGGGCTGCTCGTCGGCGGCGTGCTGGCCGCGGGGCTGGGATGGATGACCACACGGCTAGTGCACCGGTACCGGGCGCGTCAGCACGTGGGCGCGTTCCTCACACCCGAGCAGTGGGAGCAGCTCCAGGCGCGCCTGGACACTCTTCCCCGCAGCTGGCGCTCCTACGCCCGCTGGAAGCTGCGGCTCGACCCCGTCTACGCGCTGGCGCTGGCGGAGCTGCCGGAGGACGGCGAGCTCGTGGACCTGGGCGCGGGGATGGGCCTCCTGCCCCTCCTCCTCTCCCTGCGCAGCCCGTCCATGCGCCTCCGCGCGGTGGAGTGGGACACGCGGAAGGCAGACGTCGCGCGCCAGCTGCTCCAGGGCTTCCCAGGGACGAGCGTCGACGTCGGTGACGCCCGCCGGTATGAGCTCGGCAGCCCGCTCGTGGTGACGCTGTTCGACGTCCTCCACTACAGCCCGGTCGAGGAGCAGAAGGCCTGGCTCACCCGCTGCGCCGAGGCCCTCCAGCCCCGGGGGCTGCTCCTCGTGCGCGAGCTCGAGCCGTCCATGTCCCGCTGGCCGTGGACCCGGCTGCTCGAGGCGCTCGCCGTGCGTGTGGGTTGGAACCGCGGAGACGGCGTGCAGCTCTACCCGCCGGCGGAGATGGCCGCCGCCTTGACAGCACTCGGCTTCACAGTGGACCTTCGCCGCGCGGGCTCTGGCGTGTTTCGCGCCAATACCCTGCTCGTTGCGCGGAAAGGCGCACCCAGCTCAATCCATGGACACTGATGTCTTGATTATCGGCGCCGGGCCTGCGGGAAGCGTTGCGGGCTCGCTGCTGGCCCGTCAGGGCCACCGCGTCATCGGCCTGGAGGCGGGCACGTTCCCCCGCTTCCAGATTGGCGAGTCGCTCCTTCCCCGCTGCAACGACATCCTCGAGCAGGCGGGCCTGCTGGACGCGGTCGTCGCGCGCCGCTACCAGCCCAAGAACGCGGCGGTGTTCTACCGGGGCACGGAGACGGAGCGGTACTGCTTCGCCGAGGTCTTCCCGGGCCAGCGCACGCAGACGTTCCAGGTCCCGCGCTTCGACTTCGACCAGACGCTCGCCACCGCGGCGCGCGCCCAGGGCGTGGACATCCGCTTCAACCAGCGCGTGGACGCCGTCGAGTTCGGCAAGGGCGAGGCCTTCGTCACCGCGACGGACCTGGAGAGCAACACCCAGGTGAAGCTGCGCTCCCGCTTCGTCCTCGACTGCAGCGGCTACGGCCGCGTGCTGCCGCGCCTGCTGAACCTGGAGAAGCCCTCCGCCATCTCTCCGCGCGTCGCGCTCTTCACCTGGATGGAGGGTGACGTGCGCCCCGAGGGCGACCACGAAGGCGACATCTGGGTGTGCCTGCACCCGCGCGGGGCGTGGATCTGGATCATCCCCTTCTCCAACGGCCGCACGTCGGTGGGCGTGGTGATGGACCGCTCGCTCTACGAGAGCGTCCCGGGGTGTGACCGCGACCGGTTCCTCAGCCTCCTGCTCGAGGACGAGGCCGCGCGCAGGCGGCTCGCGAAGGCCGTGCCCGTGCTCAAGGTGATGAAGCTCGACTCGTGGTCCGCGGCGGTGGAGCGCCTGCACGGGCCGGGGTGGGCGCTGACGGGCAACGCCGCCGAGTTCCTGGACCCCGTGTTCTCCTCGGGCGTCACGCTCGCCCTGGAGTCCTCCAGCCGCGCCGCGGCGCTCGTGCACCGCGAGCTGTCCGGCGAGACCGTCGACTGGGACGCGGAGTACGACGCCGTGGTGCTGAAGGCCGTGGGCGTCTTCAGGACCTTCGTGCGCACCTGGTACTCGGGGGAGCTGCCGCGGGTGCTGCTGCGCAAGGACAAGACGGACCTCATCAAGCGCTCCATCACCGCGGTCCTCGGCGGCTACGTCCTGGACGAGCAGAACCCCTTCGTGCGCGACCCGCAGGGCACGCTGAACGCCCTCCTGAAGCTGCTCTGACTGCGGAGACCGGTTGCACAGCCCCCTCACCCTGTCCCTCTCCCAGGGGGAGAGGGGAACAGCAGTTCGTCGAGCGTGACGAGCTCCAGCTCCCGCGCCCTCAGGCCTTCCAGGAGGAGCGGGAGGCTCGCGAGGGTGTGCTCCCGGAGCGCGGAGCGCGCCTGCGTGCTGCCGTCGTGGAGCACGAGGATGCTGCCCGGCCGGGCGCGCGCGGCCATGGCGTGCGCCCTCGCCGCGGTGAAGGGGAACGCCCCGTCGCGCGCGGCGAGCGTCCAGGTGACGACCGTCAGCCCGAGCGTGCGCGCGGCCCGGTGCACGACGGGGTTCCGGATGCCGACGGCGGGCCGGTAGAGGCGGGGCGTGGCCCCCGTCACCTTCAGGAGCACCTCCTGGCAGCGGCGCAGGTCCTCCGTCAGGCGCGCGGCGTGGAAGAGGTCCGCGCCCGTCCCATGCCGGTAGGTGTGGTTGGCCAGCTGATGGCCCGCAGCGTGAAGCTCACCCGCGAGGGAGGCGTGCCGCTCGAGCTCCCGCCCGATGCAGAAGAAGGTCGCCCGCGCCCGGTGCCGTGCGAGCAGCTCTGCCACGCGCGCGGTGTAGTGGGGGTGCGGCCCGTCGTCGAAGGTGAGCGCGACCGACCTGCGGCGCGAGGGTCCCCTCCACACGCCGGGACCGAAGAGCATCACGCGCGGGTGGAACACCCCCGCCGCCAGCCCTGCCGCGAGGCCCGCGCCCGTCGCGACGGCAGCGGTGGGGAGCTCAAGCGGCAGCACGGCGCACCACGGTGAGCGCCTGGCCCCCGCCGAGCGCGAGGCCGTGGAGGACGCACGCGGCACCCGGGGGCTGCTCTCCCAGACGAAGCGCACCGGCAACCAGTCGCATCAGCCCCGCCGAGGGATGGAACCCGAAGTGCTGCGCTCCTGCCTCTTTCGCCTGTCCGGCCAGGCGCTCACCCAGCACCGCCACCTCGGCCTCGTGGAGCTCGGCATTCGGCGCGGCGAGCGAGAAGGAGACCGGAGCGCCCTGCACCTCCAGCGCCTGGCGGAGCAGGGGGGCGAGCTGCTCCGCGCGGGCGAAGCGCAGCACCGCACAGGGATGGGCCGTGAGCGCACAGGACTCGACGCGCAGGGGGCCGGGCCCCGTCCCCAGGAGGACGGCGGCGGCGCCCTCTCCAGGCTCGAGGCTGCGGTGTGGGTCCGCCTCCTCCGCGCCGGCGAGCACCCCGAAGGCGCGGTACCCCGCCTCGAGCGCGGGCACGCACTCGTCCGCCGCCACGACGAGGACCTTCTCCGCACGCCCCGACGCCAGGAGCTCCATGCCCAGCTGGAGCGCCGTCTCGCCGGAGAGCTCCCGCGCGGTGACGGTGAAGGAGGGGCCACGAAGGCCCAGGCTGATGGAGAGCTGTCCGGCCGGCGAGTGGTGCACGGACTGGTGGAAGGCCGTGGGGCTGCCGAACTCGGGCCCGCGACTCGCGAGGCCCTCCAGGAAGTCCACCGTCGCGGTGAGGCCGCCGTAGCCCGTGCCGAAGACGAGCGCCATGGACTCGGTGACCGTCTCCGCTCCCAGCGCCTGCCGGGCCGCCGCGAGCGCCATCCGCTCGAGCCGGGGGAGCCGGCGCACCTTCGCGTCGCCCCCGTCCGGCACCACGCCCACGCGCGGAGGCCGCACGGGTGACGCCGAGAGGGCAGCGGGCAGCGAGGCGCAGTCGGGCGCTCCCGGCGCGACGATGCCGAGCCCGAGGACGGTCGCGCTCATGCCTCGCCCCGCGTCAGCACCAGCGCGGTGTTGTTCCCGCCGAAGCCGAAGGAGTTGGACAGCGCGACGCGGAGCGGGGCCGCGACACCACCGGCCGGGACGTGCCGCACGCGCAGCTGCGGGTCGGGCTCCACGAGACCGAGGGTGGGTGGCGCGAAGCCCGCGGAGAGCGACAGCGCGCACAGGACCGCCTCGATGGCCCCGGCGGCGCCGAGCGTGTGTCCGGTGGCGCCCTTGGTGGAGCTCGTCCACGGGCCGGGGCCTCCGAAGAGCGCTTCCAGGGCCAGCGCCTCGGCCTTGTCGTTCGCCGGTGTGGCCGTCCCGTGGGCGTTGACGTAGTCCACGTCCGCCGCGGTGAGGCCGGCGTCGGCGAGCGCGGCCCTCATGGCTGCCAGCGCCCCCTTCCCCTCCGGGTGCGGCGCCGTGCTGTGGTACGCGTCCGCCGAGCAGCCCCACCCCGCAACGAATCCGAGGATGGGGGCGCCGCGGGCCGCTGCACGCTCCTCGCTCTCCAGCAGGAGGAACGCCGCGCCCTCGCCCAGGGAGAGGCCCTGGCGGTTCCGGTCGAACGGGCGGCAGGGCGTGCCCGCGAGGAGCTTGAGCGAGTAGAAGCCGCAGACCGTCAGCCGGCAGAGCGCGTCCACCCCGCCCACGAGCGCCCAGGGCGCCCCGCGCGCGACACGGGCGGCGCCGAAGCCCACGGTGTTGGCGCTCGACGAGCACGCCGTGGAGAAGGTGTGCCGCTCGGCGGTGAGCCCGAGCTCGGCGGACAGCACGTCCGCCACGGTCCCCGCGGGGTGGTGGCGCAGGAGCTCGCGGTCCGCCGTGCCCTCCTTGCCGCGGTGCTGGAGGTAGTGTTGCTCCGACTCCGGCATGCCCCCCGTGGTGGTCCCCACGGCCAGCACGCCGTGTCCTTCCAGCGCCGCACCTTCCAGCGCCTGCCGCGCGGCGAGCAGGGCCAGCGCCGCGCTCCGACCGAACACGCGGCGCTCGGCGAGTGCCGGCTCCTTCACCTCACCGACGGGGGCCGGGGGCATTCCCGGGAGCGGGAAGAGCGTCAGCGGGCCGAGCCCGGAGCGGCCCGAGCGCAGGGCCTCCAGGTGGGCCGCGGTGCCGCTGCCCAGCCCCGAGACGATGCCCATTCCCGTGATGGCCACCCGTCTCATGGCTCAGCGGGTTGCCGCGCTCACGAAGGCCGCGAGCGTCGCGACCGACTCGAAGTGCTGCTTGGCCGAGCCGTCGCTCTCGAAGCGCACCTTGAACGTGTACTCGATGGCGGACAGCAGCTCGAGCGCGCTCAGCGAGTCCAGTGCGAGCGGGCTGGTGGGGGAGAAGAGGGGGTCCTCGTCGCCAATCTCCTGCGGCGTCACGCCCTCGAGCCGGAGGGTGGTGACGACGAGCTCCTTGATTTGCTGCCTCAGCTCTCGCTGCGTGTCCTGCATGGATGAGATGACTCCGTGGAAACGTCTGGGTGGGTGCGTGGGCTCAGCTCAGCCCACCATCGATGGAGAGACACTGTCCCGTGAGGTAGCTGGCCGCCTCGTCGCAGAGCATCCGCACCATGCCTGCGACCTCCTCGGGGGTTCCCGCGCGCCGCAGCGGCGTCTTCCGGAGGAGCTCCTCCACCTTCTGCTCCGGGAGGTGCGCCGTCAGCTCCGTCCGGACCAGGCCGGGCGACACGGCGTTGACGGTGATGCCATAGCGCGCCACCTCGCGCGCCAGCGTCTTCGTCAGGCCGAGGACCCCCGCCTTCGCCGCGGCGTACGCCGCTTGCCCCTCGTTGCCGAGGAGGGCCGCAGGAGAGGAGAAGTTGATGATGCGCCCGAAGCGGCGCCGCACCATCGGCTTCACGGCCTGCTGGCACACGAGGAAGGTGGCCTTGAGGTTGCTTGCGAGCACCGCGTCGAAGTCCGCCACGCTCAGGAAGGCGAGCGGCGCGTCGCGGGTGAGGCCCGCAGCGTTGACCAGGAGGTCCGGCTCCCGCTCGGCGTGGGCCAGCCGCGAGAAGAGGGCCAGCACCTCCGCGGGCTCGGTGGCGTCCACCTGCTCGAAGGCCACGCTCAGCCCCGCCTCGCCCAGCTCGCGGGCGCACTGCTCCCGCGCAGCCTCGTCCCTGCGGTACACGCAGGTCACGTGATGGCCGTCGAGCGCGAGCCGCCGGGCGACGGCACGGCCAATGCCCTTGGTGCCACCGATGACGAGGGCGTTGCGTGGAGGGGCGGACATGAGCGCTGCGTGGGAGGACGACGCCGCAGAGGGCCGCCGCTCTCTAGCACCGAAGGCGAGGACCCGTCACGGCACACCCCCCGGGGAGGGAGCGACGGTCCAGCTGGCCGTATGGCCTTCGGGTGAGGAGCCATCCAGCTGCTGGGGCGCACCGCCCGTCCTGGCGCGGGCAATGCTGCTGGCCAGTGCGAGCAGCGCGGACTCCGGAGTGTGAAACAGCCTGGAAGCTTCGCTGACCGGAGCCGGAGAGAAGCCAACCTCCCACTGCTGCAGTGTGGGCCACGGTGCGTCCGCCGCAGCGGCCTCGAGAAGGAAGAGCGCCAGGATGTCGTGCCCGGAGATGCCGCTCGTGCGGCGGCCCCCCAGGCTGCCGAGCTCCACTCCGCCACAGAGGCACGCCCTGCAGTGGCCTGCCGCGATGCGGGCAGCTCCCCTCGCCACGGCAGCCACACCGCTCAGGCTGCCGGCGGTGACGGTGGTGAGCGCGCCGCGCAACCGGAACGCGAGCGCGAGCTCGGCCGGCGCAGCCGTGGCGAGCGTGTAGACGAACGTGGAGGGAGAGCCGAAGCCCGCCCCACGCGTCTTCAGTCCGTCGAGGAAGTCCAGGTCCGCGGCGCTGCTTCCCGTCTGCGTTCCGAGGAGCACGTCCAGCTCCTGGCGGGGCGGGGCGGGAGGGACTCCCGTCTTCGCCTCGCGCGCCGAGAGGAGCGCGTGCGCGAGCTGGACGAGCGCGGTTGCCTGGGCGTGCGGACGCCGTGCGCGCGGGTGCACCTTCGCGAGAGACGGAGCGTCGGGCCAGGCAGCCAGCCCCGGGCCAGGCGCGCCCTGCAACGGAACCTCGTCGAACCCAACGCCTCCCGGCGTCCAGAGCGCGAAGGCGCTGATGGCCACGGGAACCGTCACCGTCCGGCCTCCCACCGCCTCAGCACCAGCGCCGTGTTGATGCCCCCGAAGCCGGCGTTGGCCACCAGCGCCAGCGCGCCGGGGCTCGGACGCGCCACCCCCTGCACTGCCGGGACGGGGGACGACGGGTCCACGCGCTGGAGGTTGGCGATGGGGGGAAGGACACCGCGGCGCAGGGTCAGCGCACACACCGTGGCGTCGAGGGCTCCCGCCGCACCGAGTGTGTGTCCCACCGAGCCCTTGATGCCGTAGACGGGGACGTCCCGCCCGCCGAAGAGCGAGGCGTGGACCGCCGCCTCCATGCGGTCATTGAGCAGCGTCCCCGTCCCGTGCGCGTGGTAGCGCTCCACGGCCTCCACTCCCACCTTCGCCTGCTGGAGGGCGCGATGGCATGCGGTGGCGAGGCCGCTCCCCGTCGGGTCCGGGGCCGTCTGGTCGAACCCATCCGTGCTCGCACCGAAGCCCCCGAGCACCGCCACCGGGGAGCGGCGAGCGCATCCAGGAGCCTCCAGCACGAGGACGGCGGCACCCTCCCCCAGGGACAGGCCGGAGCGGCCCGCGTCGAACGGGGCCGCGGGCGAGGGCGAGAGCGCCTTGAGGGCGTGGAACCCGCGGTAGACGAAGGGGTGCAGCGCCTCGGTCCCTCCGACGACGACCTCGTCGCACACGCCGTCCTCGAGCAGCGCGAGCGCCTCCCCGAGCGCGACCGCACTGGAGGCGCACGCGGCTCCCACCGTGAGGACGGGACCCCGCGCGCCGCAGGCCAGGGCCAGGGCCCGCGCGGGTGCACCCAGGACGTCCTCGGTGGGGACACCCCCGGCCTCCCAGCCCTGGACGGCGAGCTCCAGCGCCCCCTTGGTCGTTCCGACGACGACCGCGCGGCGCACGCTCGGACGCAGGTCGCGTCCGTCCAGCGCCTCGGCGGCCGCGGCCAGCAGCAGGCGGGTGGCGCGGTCTCGAGCCGGCGGCTGGCCGAGGCGTGAAGCTGCGGCCACGAGCACCTCGTCGGAGGGAGCCTCCGAGGCCAGAGTGCTGCAGAGCCCTTCGGCCGAGAAGCGCGTGAGCGGGCGGATGGCGCTGCGACCGGCGAGGACCGCGCTCAGGAGCGGCTCGCAGCCGAGGCCATGTCCCGTGACGGCTCCGACGGAGGTGATGTCTGCAGGCATGTCGTCGCAGCGCGGGCCACCCTCGGGGGCGGACCGGAGCCTCTGCGGCGGCTGTGTATCACCGGGGACTCTCGTCCGGGGGAGCGTCCTGCACCCGGCGAGCGGCGCCCGCGCTCGACTGCCCGACTGCCTCCTGGATGCGGGCCCGCGCGCGCGAGGCGAGCTCCCTCGCCTCCCCCGTCGGGGGGATGGGCTCGAGAATCTCGATGCGCACGTTGCCCGCTTCGCTGAAGTCGAAGCGGAAGTCGCCCTTGGGAACCAACTTCCTGGTCCCCATGACGGCAACGGGCACCACCGGAACCCCGGCGCGCTGGGCGAGGGCGAACGGGCCCTGGCCGAAGCGCTGGACGCGTCCATCCGGCGAGCGCGTTCCCTCGGGGAACACGAGGACGTGCACGCCCCGCCGGAGCCACGCGATGGACCGGGCGAGCACCCGCTCCGCGCCACCGGCCTCCCCGCGAGACGCCTCGACGTAGCCCGCGAGCCGCATCTGCAGGCCGAGCGGAGGCGTCCAGAAGAGGGGCGTCTTGGCGATGAACTTGAATTGCGGGAGAGCCATCAGCAGCAGCGGGACGTCCGCGAAGGACTGGTGGTTCGGGCAGAGGACGTACGGTCCCTGCCCGGGACCGAGCCGCTCCAGGCCCACCACCTCCACCCGGAACCCGGGGACCATGCGGAACGCGCCCCATCCCCAGAGTCGGGTGAGTGCCCCCATCACGCGCAGGCGCGGGTCCGTCCACGGGTTGAAGGGCACGAAGAGCAGCAGTCCGAGCACCGCGATGACACTTCCCCACAGCAGCACCCACGACCAGAACAGCAGCGAGCCGATGACACGCACGCCCGCCTGGAAGGAACGTCGCGAGGGACCCACGCCCGAAGCTCGGTCAGATGGCTCGCGTGGTATGTAGCCCGGCACCGTGTCTCTCCTCCCGTCGCTCCTCGTCGTCCTCGTCCTTCATGGAGCGCCTCCTGCCGCCGCCGAGGCCGTGCCGCCCGAGCTGACCGCGCTGCGTGAGTCACTCGCGCGGACCTCGAAGCTGTCCGCGCGCTTCAAGCAGACGCGACACTGGGCGGCCCTCCAGGACGCGCTCGTGACGGAGGGCACCTTCCAGTACCAGAAAGGCGGCCGGCTCGTGTGGCACACCGCGCCTCCCGCCGAGAGCGAGCTGGTGCTCGAAGGGAAGACCGCGGTTCTGCGCTACCCGGCGCTGGGCACCACCGAGCGCATCGACTTCTCCTCCGAGCCCGGCATGGCCCGCGTGTTCGAGAGCATCGGGGCCGTGCTGCAGGCGGACCTGGAGAAGCTCCGTCCCCTCTTCGCGCTGACTGTCGAGCACAAGGCACCCTTGAGCCTCTCGCTGACGCCGCGGACCGAGGCGCTCGCGCAGGCGGTGAGGTCCATCCGCCTGAGCTTCGACGGGAAGATGCAGCTGACGAAGGTGGTGCTGGAGGAGCCGAACGGTGACTCCACCGACATCGTCTTCCACGGCCACGTCGTGGAGACGGCGGCCCGGTGACGGTGCGCGCGCTCCTGCACCGCTGGCACCGGGCGATGGCGGCCCGCCCCGCGTGGACGCTGGGCGCAACCGGGCTGCTGCTGGTGCTCCTGGGGCTGCTCTGCTCGCGGGTGACCCTCGAGAAGGATGTGGGCGCGCTGCTGCCGGACGGCCCCGGCTCGCCCCGGGAGGCGGCGCGGCTGCTCGGTGAGTTCGGCGCCCTCAACACGCTGGTCCTGGACCTGGAAGTTCCGGGGACGACACGGGACGAGCTGGCGGAGCGCGGCGCCCAGCTCGCCGACCGCCTCCGACGCTCGGGGGCGTTCAGCGAGGTGTACACGGGCCCCTCGACGCGGCAGATGCTGGCGGTGGGGCGCGTCGTCCTTCCCCGCCGGCTGTACCTCCTGCCGGACCCGGCCGCGGAGCTCGAGCGCCGCCTGGAGCCGTCGCGCCTGAAGGAGAGCCTGACCGCACTGCGGGCCCAGCTGGCGTCCCCGCAGGCGTTCGCGATGAAGGGCGAGCTCTTGAAGGACCCGCTCGGCCTGAACCGCGAGCTGCTCGGGAGCCTGGGTGGGATGGCGGGAGACGTGGAGGTCCACCGTGGGCAGCTGCTCTCCAGGGACGGCAAGCACCTGCTGCTGGCGACGACGCCGAGGCAGTCCGCGCTCGACACCCACGCCTCCGCGGCGCTGCTCGTGGCGCTCGCGCAGGAGGAGGCCCAGCTGGCCCCCGGGCCCGGAGGTCCTGCGGTGCTGCGCGCGGTGGGAGGCCCCCGCTTCGCGACGGAGAGCGCGGCCTCGGTGCGCTTCGACGTGGTGCTGACGATGCTCACCTCGGCTGCGGCCCTGCTGGCGCTCTTCTTCGCCCGCTTCCGCAGCCTGCGTCTGCTGCTGCTCGCCTCCCTCCCGCTCGGCTTCGGCATGCTGTGCGGAATCGGCGCCACCGTGCTTCTCCAGGGGCACATCCACGCCCTGAACCTCGCGTTCGGCGCGGTGCTGATTGGCGTCGCCATCGACTACCCCATCCACCTGCTCAACAGCGCCTCGGTGCACGGAGCGGAGCCGCTCGAGCGGATGGCGCGCGGGCTCGAGGACACCTGGCGCTCGATGTGGCTGGGCTACGGGACGACGGTGTTCGCGTTCGCCGCGCTGTACGCCTCGTCCTTCCCGGGGCTGCGCGAGCTGGCGGTGTTCGGCGGGGCGGGCCTCACCGCCGCCTTCGTCGCCACGCTGGTGCTGCTGCCACCGCTGTGCGCGCGCTGGGGACCGAAGACCCTTCCCGGTATTCCCACCTGGATGCCGGGCCTCCAGCAGCGGAGCCTCGGGCCATGGCTGGCGAGCGCCTTCACGCTCGTGCTGCTCGTCGGCTCGGTGGTGGCGGTGCGCTCGCTGAAGTTCGACGGCGAGCTGCGCAACCTCGATGCCCAGCGCCCCGAGACGCTCGCCGAGTACGAGGAGGTGCTCGCGCGCTTCGGACTGCGCAGCTCCGGCTCGCTGATCATCACGCGCGGTCGCTCGGCCGAGGAGGCGCTGCGCCGCAACGACGCGGTGGCAGAGGCGCTGCGTGGGTTGGAGGAAGGGGCGAAGGGCTCGGCCCCGGGCGGCATCGGCTCCATCCTGCCCGCCCTCTCCACGCAAGCCGAGCGCGCGCGTCGGCTCGCCACCCTGGATGTCCCCGCGGCCCGCGCCCGGCTCGCGGAAGTCGCCACCGGGGCAGGCTTCTCGTCCACCGCCTTCGACGGCTTCTGGCAGGAGGTGGAGGCGGTCCGGGACGGCGAGGTGCCGCCCCTCGAGGCGAAAGACCTCGAAGGGACCGCGCTCGAGCCCCTGCTCCAGCGCCTCCTGCGCTGCACTCCCGCCGGGTGCATCGCGGTGACGCCGCTCCAGAGTGCAACGCCCGCCCAGGCGGAGGCCCTCTCCCGCTCGCTGCCCGAAGGCGCGCTCCTCCTCGACGGGGGAACGTTCGCGGCCAGGGCCGTGGCGGAGCTGCCCCGGCAGCTGATGCTGCTCAGCGGGCTGGGCCTGCTGCTGAACACGGTGCTGCTCGGCTTCGCCTACCGCTCGCTGCGTCTGGCACTCGTGGCGTGCCTGCCGTGTTGCCTGGGCATGCTGGGCACCACGGCTCTCCTGGCGCTCCTGGACATCCCTCTCAACCTGGTGTCCGCCAGCGCGCTGGTGCTGGTGCTCGGCTGCGGCGTGGACTACGGCATCTTCGTGTTGCAGCAGCTCTCGGGCTCGGAGCCCACCTCCCCGGTGGAGTCCACCGGGGTTCTGCTTGCCTCCATCACCACCCTGGCCGGCTTCGGCACGCTGGTGCTCGCCTCGCACCGGGCGCTGCAGTCGCTCGGAGTGGCGGTGGGGCTCGGCATCCTCATCAGCGCCGCTGCGGCCCTCTTCCTGCTGCCCGGGCTCACCCAGGCCCTCCACCCCCGGTCCGTACGAACGAGCACAGGAGGGACACCGTGAGCGCGCCTCTCGGGTGGCGCGTTGCCCTGCTCCTGGCAGCGCTCGCAGGCTGCGCCACGCCAGCAACGCGCCCCGCGCCCGCCCCCGTTGACGTTGACGTTGACGTTGACGTTGACGGCGACGTGGACGGCGACGGCGACGGCGACGAGAGTGCCACCGCCCCCGCCCCGCTCACCGCGGACACCGCGCAAGCTCTCCTCGCCCAGCTGCAATCCGCCGCCCCAGCGAGCTTCCGCCTGGTCCACCAGGTCCTCGCGCGCTACCAGGGCCACTCCCACGTGATGACCGGCTATCTGCTCGGCCGCAAGAGCGGAGACTTCCGGGTCTCCGCGGCGGCCGCCATCGGTCCGAGGCTCTTCGACGTGGCGCGGGTCAACGGCCGCTGGTCGGCCCAGGTGCACCTGCGTCAGCTCGCCGAGCGCCTCGACCCGAAACACCTCGGGCGCGCCGTGGAGTCCATCTACTTCACCGATTCCACTGGCCCCCTGGAGCCGCACGAGGGGCACTGGGTATCGCGCTCGGCCCTCCCCGGAGACGAGGACTTCGACACCGTGGAGGTCTGGCGGGACGGCCACACGCTGGCCACGGTGCGCAAGCGCTTCTTCGCGCAGGGCCGCAGCGTGCTGGACATCCACTACGGAAAGCTCGAGCGGGTGCAGGGCCACTGGCTCGCGCGGCACGTCCGGGTGGTGGACGCGCGCGGCTTCGAGCTCGAGCTGGCGGTCACCGACTACCAGCCCGGCTACGCCGTCCAGGACTCCCAGCTGCACGTGGGCCCCTGATGGTGGGCCCAGCGCACGCTCACTCCGAGCACTTCCCGCAGAGCGCGTCGGCGAAGCCGGGTGCGCTCAGGAGCTGGTCCGCGGCGTT
>JAKEEX010000701.1 GCA_022616315.1 Myxococcaceae bacterium | reverse complement strand
TCGCTGGAGGCCGGCTCGCGCGAGATGGTGACGCGGGTGCCGATGGTGCGCCGGCTCGCCACGGAGGCCTTCGCCAAGGCCCCCGTCACGGGGCTCAACCCGGACGAGGTGGTGGCGCTGGGTGCGGCGGTGCACGCGGACGAGCTTGCGAGCCAGTCGGGCGCGGCGCTGCTCATCGACGTGGCGAGCCACTCGCTCGGGGTGGAGATGCAGGGAGGGCGGGTGCGCCGGCTGGTGGAGAAGAACACCAGCATCCCCAGCATGGCGCGCCAGGTGTTCCTCCCGAGCGCCTCGGGGCAGGCGGAGGCGCGGATTCGCATCGTGCAGGGAGAGGGGGAGTACACGCGCGAGTGCACGGTGCTCGGCGAGGTGCTGCTGAAGGAGCTGCCGCGGGCCGAGCGGGGGGACGTGCCGCTCGAGGTGCACTTCGAGCTCGCGAGTGACGGCACGCTGTCGGTGAAGGCCACCTCCGTGCGCACCGGGGCCATGGAGTCGCTGGTGGTGGAGGCCCGGCCCACTCTCTCGCCGCAGGAGCTGGAGCGGCTGGAGCGCGAGCAGGCGGTGCACGCGGAGGCGGGCGGCGGGGCGCAGGCGGAGGAGAACTTCCGGCGCCTGGCCGAGCGGGCGGAGAAGTTCCTCAAGGTGCTCCGGCGCAGTGTGCAGGAGGACGCCACCGGGGAGGCGCACGCGGCCCTCGAGCGCGCCGAGGCGCTGATGGCCGAGGCCCGCGAGCGGATGTCCGCCGGGGCTCAGGCGGATGCCGCGGGGCGCGAGGAGCTGACGCGCAGGCTGGCGCTGCTGGTGGCGGGGCGCTGAAGCGCGCCTCTCGCCTTCGCAGTCTCCCCTTGCCCCCTGGGAGAGGGGAGGGGTGAGGGGGCTGCGGGTCGGTGCTCACGTCTGCATCAATTCGCTGACGCTGGGCCTCTGCGGGCCCTTTCGCACGCAGACACGCTTGCCTCGAACACAGTCTGCAGACCTATGCTGCGCGAAGCGTTCTGCCAGGCCCATGGGGAATGCACGTCGGTGAGCAGGAGCGGGGGGACGATGCGCGGTGAGGCTTTTGTGCGGCAACTGCGTTTGCTCCAGCTGCTGGAAGCGCGGAAACAGGGGCTCGAGCTCGAGGAGGCGGCGGAAGAGCTCGGCACCGGCCGGCGCACCGTCTACCGCGACTTACGCGTGCTCGAGGACGCGGGCATCCCGCTCCACGCGGAGCAGCAGGGCCGGCGCGCGCGCTGGAAGATGATGGAGGGCTTCCGGCACCGGCTGCAGCTGAGCCTGACGTGGTCCGAGATGTTCGCCCTGTCTGTTGGCAGCAAGGTGCTGGAGGGACTGTCCGGGACGATCTTCCACACCTCTGCGGTGAGCGCGCTCGAGAAGATTCGAGCGAGCTTCCCGCGTGCCGTCGCGGAGCGCGTCCGTGCTCAGGAAGCGCTGGTGAGTGCGGACACTGGCGGTCGCGATTACCAGCCGCGAGCGGAGCTGGTCCGCCTGCTGGTCGAATCCATCGACGCGCGACGGACCCTGAAGGCGCGTTACCGTTCTCGAGGGAGTACACAGGCGCGCGGAGGTCCGCGCGAGCGAAAACTGGACCCGTACCACTTGCGGGTGAGCAATGAAGGACTTTACGTCCTCGCATACCGGAACCTGTCAACGAGTTTGAGACAGCGTCTTCGTGAGTTTAGAGAGCAGCCTCCTCGGTCGGCACCGGCTTGTTAATCCACACCTCCGGCGGCAGC
>JAKEEX010000700.1 GCA_022616315.1 Myxococcaceae bacterium | reverse complement strand
CGAGCAGCGCGGCCCCGATGATGCCGCTGTCGTCGCCCAGCTCCGCGTCCGTGATGGTGAGTGCCTCGCGGCTGACGGTCAGGGTGTAGGCCAGCACCCCGGCGAGGATGTGCCGCTTGAGCCCCGGCATTCGAGCGAGAGTGCCGCCCCCGAGCACGAGCCGCGCCGGGTTGAGCACCGTCACCTGGTTGGCCACCGCGAGCGCGAGAGAGTCCGCGGCCCGCTCGAAGATCTCGAGCGCAACGGGGTCCCCCGCATCGGCAGCTGTCTCCAGCAGGGTTGGAGCCAGGGGCCGGGGTCCCGGCTCCGCGGCCAGCTGCTTGAGGAGCGTGGGGCGCGCGCCGTCAATGGCTTCCTGGAGCTGGGCGATGAGGTTGCGGCCCCCCGCATACGCCTCCAGGCACCCGCGCTCGCCGCACCCGCACAGGCGTCCATTGGGCACGACCTTGATGTGACCGAACTCGCCGGCCACACCCGAGGCGCCAGTGACGAGCTGCCCATTCGCGATGATGGCGCTGCCGACACCACTGCCCACGAAGACGACGAAGAGGTCCTGCGCGCCGCGTCCGGACCCGACCTTCAGCTCGCCCCACGCAGCCGCGGAGAGGTCGTTCACGACGCGCACGGGCCGGCCGAAGCGCTGCGCCAGCAACGCCCCGAGCGGCACGTCGCGCCAGCCGAGGTTCGGTGCCACCCGGATGATGCCCGTCTCACCCTGGAGCTGCCCTGCGGCGCCCACGCCGATGGCGCTCACCGGGACGTCACTCGCGAGCTTCAGGGCCGCGGCCACTGCCCCCGCGATGGACTCGACCACCGCTGTGGGGCTGCGCTCACTCAGCGCCACCTTGTCCGCAGCGAGGATGGTGCCATTCGCGTCCACCACTGCGGCGCGCGCGTACGTTCCTCCCAGATCGATTCCCAGCGTGGCCACGTCCCCGTCCACCCGTGTCTGGGGAGGGAACCAAGGCCCTCCCGGCCGAGCTCACGTTAGCCTGCCTCACGCACATGGCGCACGCAGGGTCTGAGCAAGTGCCACGGAGTCAGCGGCACTGCTGTGTTCCACAACCCCCTCACCCTGTCCCTCTCCCAGGGGGAGAGGGGCGATTGGGGGCAAGGGGAATGGGGTCAGGCCCCGAGCTCGCGCTTCACGCGCTCCACGGTTCCCTCGATGAGAGCCTGAATCTCCTTCAGCCGCTTCTCGGTGGACGCCTCGAAGCGCAGCACCAGGATGGG
>JAKEEX010000699.1 GCA_022616315.1 Myxococcaceae bacterium | reverse complement strand
CCACGCCGAGAACTCGGCCCGTGTCCACTCGAAGCGATGGTCCTTGTGCCGGAAGGTGCCTGCCGGGAGCGCCTCGAAGCGCACGTTGTACTCAGCGTTCGGCGTGGTCAGAACCACCACGTTTGGCCGGGCGCACTCGAAGAGGACGCGCTCGAATGCGGCGAGCCGCGGCGGGTCCAGGTGCTCGACAACCTCGATGACCGTGGCTGCCTCATACCCCGCCAAGCGCTTGTCGCGGTACATCAGCGAGCCATGGAGGAGATTCACCCGCCGGCGCTGCATCTCCGGAAGCCGGTCGAGGTCAAGCCGATCCTTTGCAATCTCGAGCGAGCGGAAGGAGACGTCCATCCCGAGGATGTCGGTGAATTGACGCTCCTTCAGCAACGCCTTGAGCAGCTTGCCCTCCCCACAGCCGAGGTCAACGACCCGCGCGGCGCCACTCTCCTTGAGGACGTCCACTACTGCCTGGAGGCGCTGCTCGTTGAGACTGAGACGCGATTCGAGAACCGCCTCCTCCTCATTGCGCACCCGTTCGCGCTCCTCGGGCTCGGATGCCTCGTCACCAACGAGCCGCTCCAGCGCCTCACGCGCGAGGCTCTTCTGGTGGCGCAGATAGCGGCGGGCAATGAGCTCGCGCTCCGGGTGTGCCGCGAGCCACCCCTCGCCGTGCCGCAGCAGCTTCTCGACCTCCTCGTCCCCCACCCAGTAGTGCTTGTCATCGTCGAGCACCGGGATGAGGACGTAGAGGTGAGTGAGAAGCTCGCTCACGCGCGTGCGGGCCTCCAGCGTCACGGTGAAGTAGCGGCTGTCTCCCCAGTCCGGCACGGTTGCGTCGAGCGCGTGCCGCGTGGCGGTAATGGCGTAGCCGAGGGGCTCGAAGAGCCGGCGCAAGAACGCCTCCCCACCCCGGCAGGGCAGCACCGACAGACGCGCGACGAGCGGCAGTGCCTGCTCGGCGAGCTCCGGCCGATCCTTGCTGCGGCCCGCCATGGCCGAGCCGAAGAGGCGGGCGAGGGCCACGCTCATGAAGGACGAGGCCACATAGGGTCGGTCATTCACGTACTGCTCCAGGGCGCCGCCCTCCCCTGCCGGGCCGCGCCGGCTGCGCACGAGCGCGACTGGGTCCACTTCGAGCAGGAGCGCCGCCGTTGTGCGCCGGGCACTGGCCTCCGGGTAGAAGACATGCGCCTGCCCGAACGGCAACTCGAAGGACTGAGGGCGGAACGGGCTCTTATGGAGCAGGTAGCCGAGGTCCGTAGCAGGGTTGTGGGTCGTCGAGAGCGTCAGGAGCATGGCATTCGCGGATCTGAAGTCGTCTAGCGTCGATTCCGGCCATCGCGTATCGATGACCGAGCGGCTGGGGAGCGCGAGTTGGACATGCGCACAGCGATTCCGGCGGCTTCCACCTCTGCAAGGATTCGGCGCGCGTGCTCGAGAAAGGCCTCGCCCGTGGGCAGGAGCTGCATGCCGCGGGAGGTCCTCTCGAAGAGCTGCGTCCCGAGCTCCTCCTCCAGGCTCAGGATGTGACGGCTGATCGGCGGCTGCGTCAGATGGAGGCGACGCGCAGCGCGTCCCACATGCCTTTCCTCGGCGACGGCCACGAAGGATTGAATCTGCGTGAGGCTCACGCAGGGCCTAATACCACGCGATGGGGCGGCGCAGTGGGGGCGCGGCCCATTCCGAAATGGCATTGGACGGAGGCCGCCTGACAGAGGCACCTTGCAGTCATGGGAATCGAGCTCATTGGACCGAGGGAGCTGCCGTCCCTTCGCAAAGCTGCACGCGCAGCGGCGGAGACTCTCGCGCACGTTGCCGCCCGCCTCGCGCCTGGCATCAGCACCGCCGACATCGACCATTGGGTTCGGGAGGACACTGCCCGACGCGGAGGCAGGCCGAGCCAGCTCGGCTACCAGGGGTTCCCCGCGGCCGTGTGCACGAGTCGCAACCACGTCGTCTGCCACGGCATCCCCCGGCGTGATGAGCGACTGGCACCTGGCGACATCGTCAACGTGGACGTCACCACGTGCCTGGGCGGCTTCCACGGCGACACCTCGGCCACCTTCGTCATCGGGGAGCCGAGCCCCGAAGCCCGCCATGTGGTCGACGTCGCACGACGGTGCCGCCAAGCGGGGATTGCCGTGGTCCGGGAAGGTGTCCGCCTGGGCGACGTCGGTGCCGCCATCGAGGAGGTCGCGCGAAAGGCCGGCTGCAGTGTCGTGCGCGACTTCGGTGGACACGGCATCGGCCGTGAGATGCACCTCCCCCCGCATGTGCCTCACTACGGTCAGCGCGGGACAGGGCTACGGCTCAAAGCCGGGATGGTCTTCACCATCGAGCCCATGGTGAACCTCGGGGGTCCCGACGTCATCGTCCTGGACGACGGGTGGACCGTCGTCACCGAGGACGGGAGCCTGTCTGCACAGTTCGAGCACACCGTGCTCGTGACGCGCGACGGGTGCGAGGTCCTCACCCGCTGACGGGCCACGCGTTCGGAGCTCGCGCGTACGCTGCGACGAGCCGCTTGGGCGCAATGGTCTTCCACGCCGCCACGACCAACCTTCGAAGCTGCGAAGCATCGACCCTGGACAGCTCGACGCGCGTCCAGCCCCCGCGCTCGAAGCCCGGAGCCGCGGAGTACGCGGCCGGATCGTGGTCGACGAGCCAGAGCATCTCCTCGCGACCGAGCTTGAACACCGCGCGACCGTCCTCGGGTCTGAGGGCCGCAAATATCTTGTTGCGCACGCGGAAGTCCGGATGGCCGAAGTGGGCCTTCTCCTCCGCCTCGGGCATGGACAGCGCGAGCGCACGCACGTCATCGACATGGACCATCCTTCACCTCGCAGGCTGACTGCAGGACCTCCGGATCAAGCAGGGACGGCCTCGAAGACGCGGAACATGCTCGGGGTGGGATGAACGGCGATGACGCGCATCCTCGCTGCCTCGAGCAGCGCGAGGATCTCCGCCTCCGTGCGCTCCCTCCCGCCCGTGTTGACGAGCATGTTGAGGTCGCTGAAGGTCATGATCCAGTCGGGCGGCGAGCCATCGCGCACCACGGGCGCCGTCGGTTCGACCACGACGAGGCGCGCGCCCGCCTCCAGCACCTCCCTGCACCTGCCCAGGATTCGCAGGCTGCGCGCATCGTCCCAGTCGTGGAGCACGCTCTTCAGCAGGTAGACGTCCGCGGCGGGCGGGGCCACTTCGAAGAAGCTACCCGCAACGTACGAGGCGCGGTCCTCGAGCCCACGCGCGGAGAAGAGGTCGAGCGCGCCTTCTCGCGCGTGCTCGAGGTCGAAGACAGACCCCACGACGCCGCCGTGGGCCTCGAGCACGGCGCACAGGAGGGCGCCGTAGCCCCCTCCCACATCCACGACGCGCTGGACGCCCTTCAGGTCGAGAGCCGCGACGATTCCCGGCGCGACGCCACGGGTCATCTCCACCATGGCCTGATGGAAGACCTCCGCGGCCCGGGCATCCCCGGCCATGACGTCGAAGTGCTCTGTCCCGGAAGGGGCCTCCGCGCGGTCGGAGCTCCATCCCGTCCGCCCGGTCCGGACACAGCTCTCCAGACGCCCCCAGGCCTGCCACACGCCGGGACCGCCCATCAGCCGGCACCACGAACGCACTGAGTTCGGTGAATCGGTCGTCAGGCAACGCCCCAGCTCGCTGAGCTCGAAGCGCTCGTCACGGACGACGAGCAGCCCGAGCGTCACGAGCGCGCGCAGCAGACGCTCCGTGGCATCCGCGTGCGCCCCGAGGCGCTCGGCGACCTCGCCGCTGGAGAGAGCTCCTCCCGAGAGCGCGTCCGCGACGCCGAGCTCAGCGGCCGCATGGAGCGTCTGGGGTACCCACAGGCTGACAATCATCCTGGACAGCTGGCGTTGCGGCGACTCGCTCTGCTGGGACGGATTCGACACCGGGACGCTCCTTTCATGAGCGTCACGAACGTACGGCGTGCGGCACCCGCCATCTTGGAAGCAATTTACCTCGAGGCCTCCGTGACGATGGTCAGGTCGACGAGCATCGCCCGAACCTCGGTGGGTGTCGTTCCCGTGAACCGGCGGACCTCGTTCACGAGATGCGCCTGGTCGTAGTACCCGAACTCGACGGCGAGCTCGGCCCACGTTCCCGGGCCGCCCCTCTTGAGATGCCGCATTAGCCGATCGAAGCGAACGATTCGCGCGAGGAGACCCGGGGGCACCCCGACCTGGTCGCGGAAGAGGGTGATGACGTGCTTGTGGCTGTAGCCGAGCTCTCGGACCAGACTGCGGACGTCGACGGCCCCGCCGCTCGCCTCGATGTGACGGACGGCCCACGCCACTGCATCGCTCCGACCGTGGGCGCTCGCGATCCGCTCCGTCAGGAGCCGCTCGACGAGATCGAAGCGTGCGTCCCAATCGGGCTGCGCCTCGAGACGCTCGGCGAGCGAGTGCTGCTCCGGTGGGACGAGGTCGCGGAAGTGCACCACGCGCCCGGAGAGCTCGGACATCGGCACGCCGAAGAAGAGCCGCGCGCCGAGGGGCGTGAAGTTGATCTGAAGACCTTGCTGGGAGCCGTCGTGCCCCGTGAGCGAGAAGCGGTCATCCACCCCTGCGACGAAGCCGCCCGCGTAGCGCGTTGCGCGACGGACGTCCGTGCCCTCGAAGATGCGGATCGGCCGTCCGAACTCGAGGACGACGACCACCTGCGGCCCGGGGAACTCTCGCCGGACGAGAGGTCCAGGCGACGACTCCGAGTATCCGCAGAAATCGCGAACGTATGACTGAAGGTTCTCCGGCACGCGGCGAACCGCGACCTCCCACTGTATCGCGCCGCTTCGGCCTCGAATGATGTGCGCGCGATTCACCTCTTGAGCGCCAGCATCATTCCGTCGCGCACGGTGAGCAGGACCTTCTCCACGCGCGGATCCTTCGCCACGTGCTCGTTGAAGGCCACGATGGCGCGGTCGCTCTCTCCCTCGGGCTTCAGTACCCGGCCGCTCCACAGCGTGTTGTCCGCCACGACGAGCCCGCCCGTGCGCAGAAGCGGCAGTGCCGCCTCGTAGTACGCCGTGTAGTTCGTCTTGTCCGCGTCGATGAACACGAGGTCCAGGGGGCCTGAGAGCCGCGAGATCGTCTCCAGCGCGGGGCCCAGGCGGGACTGGATCTTCCGCCCGTGCGGGCTCTGCGCCCAGTAGCGCTTCGCCATCGCCACGGCCTCCGGGTCGATGTCGCAGGTAATGAGCTCGCCGTCCTCGGGCAGTCCCTCGGCCATGCACAGCGCCGAGTACCCCGTGAAGGTGCCCACCTCCAGCACCCGCTTCGCCCGCGCCAGGCGCACCAGCAGTCGCAGGAACGCCCCCTCCAATCGCCCGACCTGCATCAGTGGAGAGCGCATCTTCGCGTACGTCTCGTCGCGAAGTGCATCCAGCAGGGGACCCGCGACGTCCGAGTGCTCCTGCGCGTAATCCTCGATGGCGCGAGGAACCAGCGTGATGGGTTCGGTCATGGCAGTGACACCTCGTAGAGCGCACCGTACTTCCGGCGCAGGTACCCCAGGAAGTCCGCGTCGGTGAGGCCGTGGCCCGTCACCTGACGGACGAGGTCCTCCGCGGGCAGACGGTACCCCTGCGCGTGCACCTTCGCGCGCAGCCAGTCCCGCAGCGGCAGCAGGTTCCCGAGCGCCATCCCCTCCTCCAGCCCCGGCACCTGCGCCACCGCCGCCCGGTAGAGCGAGGCCGCGTACAGGTTCCCCAGCGTGTACGTCGGGAAGTACCCGAACTCGCCCCACGCCCAGTGGATGTCCTGCAGCACACCCTCCAGGTCATCCTTCGGCCGCACACCCAGGTAGCGCTCCATGCGCGCGTTCCACTCCCCGGGCAGCGCGTCGAGCGGTAACGCATCCGCCACCAGCAACAGCTCCAGCTCGTAGCGCAGGACGATGTGCAGGTTGTACGTCACCTCGTCCGCTTCCACGCGGACGAGGCTCGGGTGCACCTGGTTGAGGGTGCGCACGAAGCCGTCCATCTCCACGCCCTCCAGCTGCGCCGGGAAGTACTCCCGGAAGCGCGGCAGCCAGTGGCTCCAGAACGCGCGGCTGCGCCCCACCACGTTCTCCCACAGACGCGACTGCGACTCGTGCAGCCCCATGGACGGCGCCGACGCGAGCGGGGTCCGGTAGTGCTCCGGAGCGAAGCCCTGCTCGTACAGCCCGTGGCCGCACTCGTGGATGGTGCTGAAGACCGAGGAGAGCGGGTACTCGGGAAACAGGCGCGTGGTGAGCCGCACGTCCAGCGGATGCGTGCCCCCGGTGAAGGGGTGGATGCTCCGGTCCTGCCTCCCCGCCTCCGTGTCGAACCCCATGGCCTCGAGCAGCTCCAGCGTGAACCGCCACTGGGCCTCCACGTCGAAGGACTTCCCCTCCAGCACGTCCGGTGGACGGGGCCTCGCGGCGAGCACCCTCACCATCTCCACCAGCGCGTCTCTCACCGCACCCAGCACCGGCGTCAGGCGCGCCACCCGCATCCCGGGCTCATAGCCCTCCAGCAGCGCGTCGTAGCGCTCTCCGGCGTGGCCGTAGGCATCCGCCTGCTCGCGACGCAGCGCGAGGACCCTCGCCAGCGCGGGCTGGAAGTGTGCGAAGCGTCGCGCCTCGCGGGCTTCACGCCAGGCCACCAGTGCCTTCCCCTGCGCCTCGGCGAGCGCGCGGACCAGTGCAGCGGGCACCTTCACCGCGCGGTCCCGCTCGTGCGCCAGCACCCGCACCATGGCCCGCTCGTCGGAGGTGAGGCCCTCCTGCCCCGCCGCCCACGCCAGAGCCTCCCCGAGCCGCGGGTCCACCAGGCGCTCGTGGTAGAGGGCCTGCAGCGTGGAGAGCTGCTGTGCCCGGGCCTCCGAGGCCTTCTTCGGCAGGTACGTCTCCTGGTCCCAGGTCGCCAGCCCGATGGCGCCCGAGAGGTCCTTCAGCTCCTGCATCCGCTGGAGCAGCGCGGGGAAGGTGTGTCCCATGGCACGGCGTTTAGCAAAGGCAGGAGAGCGACGCAGGCTCTGGTAGCGTGCGCCCACACCCATGGCCAACACGTTGCACTTCTTCATGGCGCCCGAAGACGAGGCCGCCTTCCTTCGAAACCTCGAGCGGTACGTCCTCGAGGTCTACCCTCGGCGCGTCCCTCCGGACTGGGAGACGTTCCGCGCCAGCGCCGACGCTCAGGACCGCCTCCCCGAGGAGGAGTTCTACCTGGTGGCGAGCGAGATTGGCCCCGCGCTCGTGGACAAGGTGAAGCGCGGCCCGGACAAGGGCGCCTGGCGCATCGACGAGGTGCGCTCTCCCGTCATCTTCTTCGAGCGCTCGCGCCTCAACGAGGAGGGGGAGCTCCTCTCCGGAAAGCTGTGGGCCGAGCTGGAGATCACCCCACAGACGGGTCGGCGCGACCCCGCCCCCGACCGCCTGCGCCGCCTCTGGCTCGAGCTGGAGGAGTGGGTGAAGAAGAGCTTCCGCCGCGGAGACCCCAAGGACTACTTCGTGGGCCCCAGGGCGGCGCGGCTCTACAAGGAGCAGGGCCTGGTGCTCCGCATCTCCGAGCACCGCGGCGGCACCGTGGTGCCCTACAAGTGAAGCGCGGCGATCAGCACTGAACAGACGCGGTGCGGCGCGCATCGACGGCAGGGAGCCCTCGCCGTCCACGTCCGGACATCCGACCGGGGGGTCAGGGTGCGCCCTGTGCCGACACGTCGAGATGATCTCCCTCCCTGGGCGCCTCGCTCGTGAGGCGGTCGGGTCGTCACTGGCCGGGAGGGTTCATCTTGCGCATCATCGACGACGACCGACGTGCCATCTGGCAGACCATCGACACCCAACTGAGCGCCTTCCGGCGGGGAGATTGTGAAGCAGCGTTCGCGCTCGCGTCCCCGGGAATCCGTGCGGTGTTCGGCACTCCGGTTGTCTTCATGGAGATGATCCGCAGCGGCTACCCCGCGCTCCATCGTCCCAGACGTGTCTCGTTTGGAGAGCTGGTCGCTCTCGAGGGACAGCTCGCGCAGCAGGTGCGCGTGTGGGGCGCGGACCACGAGTCGGGGATGTTCCTGTTCCTCATGGAGCGCCAGCGGGACGGTACGTGGCGCGTCAATGGGTGCGTGACGGTGGCGGAGGGGCGGGGGGCACATTCCCCTCATCCTGTCCCTCTCCCAGGGGGAGAGGGGTAGCTAGCCCGTCGCGACGAGGACTCCGCCCCGTCGCTGTGGCGCAGCGGAGAGGAACTTCAGCTCCGGGTGCTTCTCCTCCGCGTGCTGCATGGCCCAGTCGTCGCGGAAGAGGATCAACGGCAGACCGTCACGGTCCTGCACCGTCATGCGGTTGCCCTCCCAGTCGAACTTCTTCGGATCGAAGTCCTGGCCCAGGACCCACCGCGCGTGGCTGTAGGGAAGCCGGTCCAGCGCAATCTTCGCGCCGTACTCGTGCTCCAGCCGGTACTCGAGCACCTCGAACTGGAGCGCGCCCACCACGCCCACGATGGGGTCCTTCATGCCCATGGCGAGCTGCTGGAAGAGCTGCACGCTGCCCTCCTCGGACAGCTGCTCCAGCCCCTTCTCCATCTGCTTGCGACGGAGCGGGTCCTTGCTGCGCACCACGGCGAAGTGCTCGGGCGAGAAGCGCGGCACACCCTCGAACTCGAAGGACGTGCCCTCGAACAGGGTGTCACCGATCCGGTAGAGCCCCGGATCGAAGAGTCCGATGACGTCCCCCGGGTATGCCTCCTCGATGGCGGTGCGCTCGGCGGCCATGAACTGGCTCGGGTTGGCGAGGCGCACCTCCTTGCCCAGGCGCGAGTGTTTCGCGCTCAT
>JAKEEX010000698.1 GCA_022616315.1 Myxococcaceae bacterium | reverse complement strand
GCTGCTCACCGATGCGATCCTCGCGGTTGCGGGCGCAGTGCTGCTGGTCAGGGGCGAGCCGTTCGGGCCGTTCCTCCTCGCCTTCGGCGTCGCCGGGACGGCCTTCGGGCTCGTCCTGGTCGCGGGGCACTACCGCGTGCGCGCGACGCCCGTGTCGATCGAGCAGCGCTGGTCCGTGGGCGTCCCGCTCCGCACGCGCGACACGCCGCGCGCCGCCCTCGAGGCGCTCACAGTGGAGCAGGAGACGCGGTACACGAAGCACGGACAGTACAAGCTGTTCGTGCTGAGCGCGGTGGGGCCAACCACGCGGCTCTCCGTGCGGAGCGGCCGCGACGTGGCGTCCGTGCTCGCGGAGGCGGAGCGGCTCGGCACGTTCCTCGGCCTGCCCGTGCGTGACCTGCGGCCGACGCCCGAGCAGCTCGCCGCGTGGAAAGAGCCGTCTTCGAAGGCAGGGCTCCTGCTCCTCGGCGGCGTCATGCTCTTCGCGCTCCTCGCGGTCGTCCTGCTGGCGATCTTCGGCTGAGCCCCCGGACATCCTGCCCGGAGCGACCGTCGCTCTGCAGGGTCGCGGCGAGTCACCGTCACTCCGTCTCGCAGGGCGGGGAACGCAGCGCACGCCCTCCCTTCCGCGGCGATTCACGCCATCGCTCCCCGCAGCGGCGGCCCAGGGCGAGGAGGAGGCACCAACTGCAGGGGCGGCAGCGGAGGCCAAGTGCCGGAGGCGTCAGCGCGCCCCGAGACTCGACTTACGCCGGGTTGCTCCGCAAGACGTTCGCAGTGGACGTCTTCTCCTGCCCGAGCTGCGGTGGCCAGCGGCGCGTTCTGGCCTACCTCACCCAAGGCAGCGTCATCCGGCGCATCCTCCGCCACCTGCACCTGCACCTGCACGAGCTGCCCCCTCCCCTGGCACCTGCCAGGGGGCCACCGCAGCAGTCGCTGTGGGAGTGACGCACAGCGGAGGATGAACCCTCTCCAGCGCGAGACGAACGATTGCCCGCGCAGGGGAGAGGTGCGGCCTGGGGGCCCAGGTGCCCACTCCGGGAGGGCCCTTCCGCGCCACGGAAGCCCGCCGGAGCTCCCCTCGTGGTGGGCGACCGACCCCGGCCCGCGCTCACAACTGGGCCTTCATCCTCCTTATGCTCAACCGCGTGGACAGGACCTCGAAGCGAGCGTCTTCGAGACCCGAGAGGAGGTCGTGCAGTTCGGCGCGGAAGCGCTCGGCGACCGGAGCGAAACCCGGGTCCCGATTGGTCAGCACGCTGTTGATGTACTTCAGCTTGAACTGCTGGATGCGCTCCCTCTGCTCAGCGGACAGCGGCTCCCGGGCGTTTCCATTCGTGTCTGCGGTCTTCATGACGT
>JAKEEX010000697.1 GCA_022616315.1 Myxococcaceae bacterium | reverse complement strand
CGATCGAGGTGATGACGAGGGGCGGCGGGGGCCCCTTCAGCGGATGCACCGTGGGGTCCAGCTCCACCAGGCCCTTGGCGGAGCCCCAGTAGAGGCGCCCGCCGAGGAGCGCTGCCCCCCCGGGGTTGAAGGCCACGGTGGGCAGCCCGTCGGAGGAGGCGAAGTTCTCGAAGGTGTTCGTGGCCACGTCGAAGCGCGAGAGCCCCCCGCGCGTGGCCACCCAGAGCGCTCGGTCTGGCGCGCGTGCCAGCGCCATCACGTTGTCGTCGATGAGGCCCTCGGCCCGCGTCCAGAGCGCAGTGTCCCCAGGACGGCCCATGGCGTCGAGCGAGACGCGCTGCAGGCCCCCACCCACGGTGCCCACCCAGACCGCCCCGTCCGGGTCCTCCAGCAGGGCGCTGACGTAGACGTGGCTGAGCTGCGGGAACGTCAGCGCCCCCAGGCGTGCGCAGGCGAGCGCGTTCTCCTCCGCCGTGCAGATGTTGAGCCCACCCGAGCGGGTGCCGACCCAGAGCCGTCCGCGGCGGTCCTCCATCAGCGCGGTCACGACGTTGTTGGAGAGCGAGCGCGGGTCTCCGGCCACGTTCCTGAAGGCGCGGAAGTCGTCGGTGTCGGGGCGGTAGAGGTTCAGACCGTCGGTCCCACTCCCGAGCCAGATGCGGCCTCGGGAGTCCTGCAGCATCGCGTTGACGAACCCGGGTGCCTGGCCTCTGCCCTCCCCGAGCCCGCGGCGGTACAGACGGGGGCGCAGGGTGACGGGGTCGAAGCGGAAGACGCCCTGCGAGATGCCCGCCCACAGCGCGCCGTCGCGCGTGCGCAGCAGGCTGAGGACGCCCGCCACGTCATCTCCTGGAGGCGCGGGGACCTCCAGGCGCTCCGCCTTTCCGGTGAGCAGGTCCAGGCGGTCCACGCCACCGCCGAAGCTCCCGACCAGCAGGTGGGTGTCCCCGTCGGGGAGCACCGCCCACACGTCCTCGTTCTTCAGTCCGGGCCCACCGTCCGCTCCCTTGGCACGGAAGGCACGGAAGACCTCGGGCTGCAGCGAGGCGTGGAACAGGCCCATCCCGAATGTGCCGATGAAGAGGCCCCCTTCCGGGTCGAGCTCCAGGGTCCCTTCGTCGATGCGCTGCTCGAACCCCGGTCCATCCGCGGGGAGCTTCTCCGCGCGCACCTCGCCCGTCGCCGTGTCCACCCGGAAGAGGCCCGCGCCGAAGGTGCCGACCCACAGCGTCCCCTGCCCGTCTGGCTCGAGCTCGGTGACGGTGGTCATCGTGCTCGCAACCTCCACCGGCGAGAGGACCACCCGCTGCAGGCCTGCAGCACCGGGCGCCATGCGGTAGAGGCCGTCCCTCGTGCCGACCCACAGCCCGCCCTTCCCGTCCTCCGCGAGGCTGAAGACGTCCTGAGCGGCACGGCTTCGCGCGTCTGCGGGGACGTGCTCGAAGGTGCTCGCCCCCGGTCGCCGCCGGAACAGACCGCGGCCGAGTGTCCCCACCCAGAGCGTCCCCGCGCGGTCGCGCCGCAGGGCCATCACCCACTCGTCGCCGCCGCCCGGCACGAGAGGCGTCCGCGAGGCGCGCGCCGTCGCTGGGTCCAGCAGGGCGAGGCCGGCCCCGGTCCCGACCCAGAGCCGACCGTCTTCCGCGTCCGCGAGCGCGAACACGCCGTCGTGTGGAAGGCTCGCAGGGTCCGATGCGTCGTGGCGGAAGGTGCGAAACGTCCAGCGCGCCCGGTCCAGGAGACTCAGGCCCCCGGAGAGGGTGCCCACCCACAGGCGTCCGACGGCGTCCTCGAACACGGTCCGCACCGCGCTGCTCGCCATGGAGGCGGGATTGCCAATCTCGTGCTGGAACCTCCGGAACCGCTGGCCGTCGTGGAGGTAGAGCCCATCCTTGGTGCCAATCCAGAGCAGTCCCACCCGGTCGCGCCGCACCTCGGTGATGTACTCGGCCTGGAACGCTCGGGAGACCCCCACCTCGCGCAGGGCCAGCGCGGGTGCGCCGGAGGCCATGCCGGACCAGAGCAGCAGCAGGAGGACCGCGAGGTGTCTGGCCACGGGAGGCATGCGCGAGAGGCGGATGCCCCGGCTCCTATCACGGAACGGACGCAGCCCGGGTCCGCGCCGACCCCGCGACCGCGCCGTCCGGGTGCCGTCCTGGGAGCCGGGCCCAGCCCACGCGAGGCTGCCCTCGCCTGCCCCGAGGACGGCGGCGGGTACGGAATGGTGCTGACCCCGGGCAGCGCCGTGCAGAGTGCTGACGCCGGGCAGCGCGGTGAAGAGCACGGACAGTTGGCGCCCGGCACGGAGCACGGTGCCGTCGGGGCGGACGATGGCGGCCTCGGCGCCGCCTTGCGCCAGCCATCGGTGGAGCTCGCTCCACGGTCGGGCAGCAATGAGAACTGCTCCGCGCTGCTCGATTGCAGCGTGTTGCGTGGTGGACGGCTCGGTGGACGTGACGAGCGCGAACCGACCCGCGGCCACGTCGTCGAAGCGGCGGCCGCCGTCGAGGAGCACGTTCGGGCACAGCCGGCCCGCGAGGGAGCGACCCAGGGGTGGCCGCACCACCAGGGAGGACCGGCGCAGCGGAGGTGTCTCGCTGTCCATCATCACGTTGTCGAGGCCGGGCACGAGGTGCAACCGCGGCGCCACCACGCCGCGGAGGAGGCTGCCCAGCGCGCCGCGGGCCGTGATCGCGGTGCCGATCAGCTTCGCCAGCCGGATCATGGCGCGGATGTGGTGCGTGCGTTCGGTCGAAGGCAAAGGGCTCGAGCTGAAGCAAAT
>JAKEEX010000103.1 GCA_022616315.1 Myxococcaceae bacterium | reverse complement strand
GCCATCACGCCGGCCAACGGTGCCACGGGTGTGGCGCTCGGCACGAGCATCACCGTCACGTTCAGCGAGGCGCTGGATGCGTCCTCGGTGAGCGCGAGCACCCTCACCCTGCGGGACGCGGGGGGCAATCCGGTGGCGGCCAGCGTGAGCTACAGCGCCACCACGCGCACCGCCACCCTCACCCCCGCCTCTGCGCTCGCCCCCTCCACGGCCTTCACCGCCACCGTGCGCGGAGGCAGCGGGGGCGTGAGGGACGTGGCCGGTACCCCGCTGGCCGCGGACGTGAGCTGGTCCTTCACCACCGCCGCGCTGTCCGCACCTCCACCCGCGGAGGGCCCGGGTGGCCCCCTCCTGGTGGTGGCGCACGCCACCAACCCCTTCAGCCGCTACTACGCGGAGATCCTGCGCGCCGAGGGCTTCAACCTCTTCGCAGTGCGCGACCTCTCGACCGTGACCGCCACGGTGCTGGCCGCCTACGACGTGGTGGTGCTCGGCGAGGGGCCGCTCGGCGGGGGGCCGCTCACCGAGGCGCAGGTGGTGGCCATGCTCTCCAACTGGGTGTCGGGGGGCGGCAGGCTCATCGCCATGCGTCCGGGGCCGCAGCTGGCCGGGCTGCTCGGCCTCAGCTCGGCTGGGGGAACGCTGGCGGACGCCTACCTGCGGGTGGACACCACGTCGGCGCCGGGCGCTGGCATCGTGGGGGAGACGCTGCAGTTCCACGGCCCCGCCAACCGCTACACCCTCAACGGGGCCACGGCCATCGCCACCCTGTACTCGAGCGCCAGCGCGGCTACGGCCTTCTCCGCCGTCACCCTGCGCAGCGTGGGCAGCAATGGCGGGCAGGCCGCGGCCTTCACCTACGACCTGGCACGCTCGGTGGTGTACACGCGGCAGGGCAACCCGGCGTGGGCAGGACAGGAGCGCGACGGCGTCTCCCCCATCCGGCCCAACGACCTCTTCTTCGGCAGCGCCTCCTTCGACCCGCAGCCGGACTGGGTGGACCTCACCAAGGTGGCCATTCCCCAGGCGGACGAGCAGCAGCGGCTGCTCGCCAACCTCATCCTCCACATGAACCGGGGCAAGAAGCCCCTGCCGCGCTTCTGGTACCTCCCGCGGGGTGAGCGTGCCGTGGTGGTGATGACGGGGGACGACCACGCCAACGGCGGCACCTCGGGGCGGTGGCAGCAGTACCAGGCGGCAAGTCCCGCGGGCTGCGATGTGGCGACCTGGGAGTGCGTGCGCGCCACCTCGTACATCTATCCCAACACGCCCCTCTCGAATGCCGCTGCCCAGGCCTTCCAGTCGCAGGGCTTCGAGGTGGCCCTGCACGTGAACACCGGGTGCCAGGACTTCACCCCGCAATCCTACGCGGCCAACGTGAGCTCCCAGCTGGGGGAGTTCGCCTCCCGCTTCCCCTCGGTGGCTGCTCCCGTCACCAACCGAAACCACTGCATCGCCTTCAGCGACTGGGCCACTGTCCCCAAGACGCAGCTGGCGAACGGCATCCGCCTGGACACCAACTACTACTACTGGCCGCCGCAGTGGCTGCAGGACCGGCCCGGCTTCTTCACCGGCTCGGGCATGCCCATGCGGTTTGCCGACCTGGATGGCACCCTCATCGACGTCTACCAGGCCACCACCCAGATGACCGACGAGTCCGAGCAGAGCTTCCCCTTCACCATCAACACACTGCTGGACCGGGCGATCGGGGCGGAGGGCTACTACGGGGCCTTCGTCGCCAACATGCACACCGACTCGGCCGACAGCTTCGGCTCGGACGCCATCGTCGCCTCGGCACAGGAGCGCGGTGTTCCCGTGGTCTCGAGCCGCCAGCTGCTCGAGTGGCTGGACGGGAGGAATGGCTCCGCCTTCGGCGCGGTGTCCTGGAACGGCTCGGCGCTCTCCTTCGACGTGACGGTGGGCACGGGGGCCAGCGGGCTGCAGGGCATGGTGCCGGCCTCCTCCATCAGCGGGCCGCTCTCGAGCATCAGGCTCAACGGCAGCTCCGTGAGCTACGTCCCCGAGACCATCAAGGGCGTGGACTACGCCGTCTTCTCCGCCTTCGCAGGCAGCTACGTGGTGACCTACGCCCAGGACACCACCGCACCCACGCTCTCCGCCCGGGTGGTGAGCGTGGCCGGGGCCACGGCGGTGGTGACATGGACGAGCAACGAGGCGGCCGACTCCCAGGTGCAGTACGGCACCTCTGAGGGGGCGCTCACCTCCACCGCCGGCAGCGCCACGCTCGTCACCTCGCATTCCGTCACCCTCACCGGCCTGGCGCCCAACACCACCTACTTCCTCCGGGTGAGCTCGGCCGACGCCTCCGGCAACCGCACCTTCTCGCCCGCAGCGCCGGCCCCCCCCGCCACCTTCACCACCCCTGCGGCCACGAGCACCCCGGGGCTGGTGGCGGCCTATGCCTTCGGGGAGGGCGCGGGCAGCACCGCCGCGGACGCCTCGGGCAACGGGCACACGGCCACGCTGGGAGGCGCCATCGCCACGCTGGGCGGCGCCACGTGGACCACCGCGGGGCGCTACGGCAGCGCGCTGTCCTTCGACGGCCTCAACGCCTGGGTGACCATCAACGACGCCACCGCGCTCGACCTGACGACGGGCATGACGCTCGAGGCCTGGGTGAGGCCGAACGCCGTCCCCCAGGACTGGACGACGGTGCTTCTCAAGGAGAACGTCGGCGGCCTGGCCTACGCGCTGTATGGCAGCGACGGCAACAGCAGGCCCCCCGTCGTCTACGCGAACGTAGGGGGCGACCAGGCCACCGTCGCCACCACCACCCTGCCGACCAACGCTTGGACCCACCTGGCCGCCACCTACGACGGGGCGACGATGCGCCTCTACGTCAACGGCAAGCAGGTGACCAGCCGCACCCTCAGCGGCCCCATGGCGACATCCGACCGCCCGCTGCGCATCGGCGGCAACAGCGTGTGGGGCGAGTTCTTCAACGGCCTCATCGACGAGGTCCGCATCTACAACCGCGCCCTCTCCCAGGCCGAAATCCTGACGGACATGAACACGCCCCTCACGGGCGGTGGCACGGGATAGACCCTGGGCTGCCCACCTCCCGGGGGAGCCCCCTCACGCGCGGGGCAGCACCACCTCCGCCGTGGTGCCCACCCCCACCTCGGAGGTGAGCGCCAGGGTGCCGCCCATCTCCTGGAGGAGGTCGGTGCATAGATGGGATGAAGCGGCTGGCCGCCACGAACGTGGT
>JAKEEX010000696.1 GCA_022616315.1 Myxococcaceae bacterium | reverse complement strand
CCGCCATGCCGCAGGCCTCCAGGAGCCGCAGCACCCGGATGAACTCCCGGGTACCGCCGTGGCCCAGGTCCCGCTCCAGGCGCCGGCGCAGCACCTGCACCGACTCGGGAAGTTGCCAGCCCGCCAGGGGCCGCGCGAAGTCGAACGCCCCGGGCTTGCGCTCCAGCAGCGCCAGGTAGTGCACCGGCTCGAAGCACACCTGCGCGCGCGCCCAGCAGCGCGGGTGCGTGGCCACCACCTGGTCCTGGGCCACGATCCGCACCGCGTCGATCCCCCCGATCACCGTGACCGGGTGGTGCGCCCACCGGGTGGGCACCGAGTAGTCGTTGCGGTCGAAGCGCACCAGCGCGAGCGAGCTGGCGCGCGTGGTCTCCACCCGCCGGGCCTCGAACCGCTGCGTGGGCAGCGGCAGGAAGTGCGGCCGCTCGTCGGCCACCAACTCCCCCTTCGGCTTCGCCTGGCCCCGCAGCTGGCGCTGGAGGTCCGCCGTGCACTGCTCGCGCAGCCAGGTGTTGAGCGTGGCGAAGTCCGCCACCTCGGGGATCGGCACGAGAAAGTTCTGCCGCGCGAACTTCACCAGCGTCTCCACGTGCCCCTTCTCGTTGGGCCGCCGCACCCGGCAGAAGTGCGCCGCGAAGCAGTGGTAGCTCCGCAGCCGCGTGAACTCGTGGCTCTCGTCCTTCCCCCGGCCGCCCACGATGGTGCGCACCGCGAGCTTCAGGTTGTCGTAGCTGATCCGAATCGGGACGCCCCCCAACCACTCGAACCAGGCCACGTGGCCGGCGTGGAAGGCCTCCTGGCACTCGCGGGGGTACACCTGCACGAACAGCGCGTCGCTGAACGGCAGCGTCGCCACGAACATCGTGGCCGGCACCTCGACACCGGCCAACCGGACGAGCACCTTGCCGAAGTCCACCTGGCCGTGCGCGGGGTCGTGGCGCAGGGGGACGAACGCCTCCTGGCTGCCCATCCGCCACGCGCGCACGGCGAGCTTCACCCCGTTGTACTGGCCCGTGTAGCCGTGCTCCTTCCGGAGGCGCTCCCAGATGCGCATCGCGGTGTGGCGCTGCTTGCGATGGACCTGCTGGTCGGCCCGCAGGATCTCGTGGATCCGCTCGAGGAACGGCCCCACCACCGGCTTGCGGCGCCCCTTGGTGCGTCGGTACCCGGGCGGCTCCGGGTTGGTCAGGATCTTCTTGAGCGTCGCGTGGTGGAGGCCGGTCTCCCGCTGGATCTGCCGCTGTGAGACGCCCTCCACGAGCACGCGGCGTCGGATCTCGGCCCATTGGTCCATATCGGTGTACACCTCCGGCCCTTCCCCGGGTGGCTTCTGGCCACTCCGAAGCGGGGCATCCTCTGGAGGTGCTGCACTTTTCGACCACCACGGCCGTCACCACCACCCGCCGCACT
>JAKEEX010000102.1 GCA_022616315.1 Myxococcaceae bacterium | reverse complement strand
CGTGCTGGTGGCGGTGGGGCATGCGCGCCGTGTCGGTGTGGCCGGTGAGGATGCGCTTGCCGCCGATGAGGACGGGAATCTCGATGCGCTCTCCCTCCATCCTCGCGAGCGCCTCCTTCACCTGTGCGCGCTCGGGGGTGTTGGGGGCGTAGGAGAGCACCGGCTCGTTCTTCGGGGGCGGGACGCGGACGTTGGCGGTGAGCACGCTTGGACCTTCCTTTCAGGGGGCAACGCTCTAACTCCGCCAGCCCATCCCCGACCAGCCCAATCTCCCCCCTCCCTGTGGGTGAGGGTCCGGGTGAGGGAAAGCGTCCCCACCCCGCACCACCTCACACCGCACGGACGCGGACGCTCGCCAGCCCCTCGACCTCGCCGACGACCTCCTGGCCGGGAGCGAGCTGCTCGGCCACGGTGGCCGCCCCCGCGAGGACGATGCTCCCCGCAGGAAGCACCTCCCCTTGCGCGGCGAGCATCTCCACCAGCTGCACGAGCGAGAGCACGGGGTCGCCGGAGATGGCGTTCGAGGACGCGGACTGCTTCATCACCCCGTCCACGCTCATCCGCATGGAGAGCGCGGCGAGGTCCAGGCCCTTCGACGAGCGCCACTCACCGGCGAGCACGAAGTGGGACGAGGACGAGTTGTCCGCCACCACGTCGGGCAGGGAGAAGTACTTGAAGCCCGCGAAGCGCGAGTCGAGGATCTCGAGCGCCGCACACACGCCGTCGCACGCGGCGAGCGCCTCCTCGCGTGAGACATGGCCCTCGAGCTCGCGCGCGATGTGGAACGCAATCTCCGGCTCGACCTTCGGGTGGATGCCGCCGGCCACGCGGAAGGTGCCCCCGTCCGGGACGCGCATGCGGTCGGTGAGGACGCCGTACACGGGAGAGGCGAGGTTCATCTGCTCGCGCTTGGCCTTCGAGGTGAGGCCCATCTTGTAGCCCACCACGGTCTCGCCCGCGGCGGTGCGCAAGGCAATCCCCGCGCGCATCACGCGGTAGGCAGCGTCGAGGTCCAGGTCGGGGTGGGCCTCGGTGAGCCGCGTCGTCTCGCGGCGGGCGAGCCGGGAGTCGTGGAGGTGCTGCGCGAGCTGCTGGATGACGGAGTCTGCGAGCATGCCGCCGTGTTTACCGCCCGGGGCCCCGAAGGGAAAGCACGCCTGCCTGCCTCCACTCTTCCAGTCGCCCAGCTGATTGCCTGAGTGGCCCTCGGCCCGGTTGTCACTGCCTGACGCTCCGCGTCCACGCTGCCCATCATCCTGCGCGGATGACTGCGCCGGCATTGCCGGCCCGGGGGCCCCTTGGTATCCACACACTCTCTCCCGCGTGCACCGGACCTCCTCCGCCTGCACGCACCCTTACCGAGAGGTGGCGGCGGATGTCTCAGAAGGAGCGGGGCGGCGGCGCAGCGCGCGTCTGGTACGACATCTCTCCGCCTCTCTCCCCGCGGACCGCGGTGTTCCCCGGGGACACGCACTTCGCCCGCGAGGTGGCGCTCCACTTCGACGCGGGCGACAACCTCGTCCTCTCCTCCATCTGCAGCACGCTGCACGTCGGCGCACACGTGGATGCACCGCTGCACTACCACCCGGACGGCGAGTCCATCGACACCCGCCCCCTGGACCTCTACTACGGGGACTGCCAGGTCCTCTCCGTGCAGCTCCCCCGCGGCGAGCGCATCCGCCCCCAGCACCTCGGCGAGAAGGACATCCTGGCCCCGCGCGTCCTGTTGCGCACCGGCTCCTTCCCGAACCCCGAGAAGTGGAACGGTGACTTCAACGCCCTCTCCTCCGAGCTCGTCGAGCACCTCTCCGACCGGGGCGTGCTGCTCGTGGGCCTCGACACGCCGTCGGTGGACCCGGCGGAGGACAAGGTGCTGGAGAGCCACAACGCCGTCTACCGCCGGAACATGGCGCTCCTCGAGGGCATCATGCTGGACGCGGTGCCGGACGGCCTCTACACCCTCATCGCCCTGCCCCTCCGCCTGGTGGGCGCGGACGCCTCGCCGGTGCGCGCCGTGCTCCTGAAGCAGGACGGCGCCTCCTCCCTGCGCTGACGCGCGGGCCTCCCCGAAGGGAGCACACCATGCACGACGTCCTCAACCTCATCGATGGGACGCTCCAGCCGGCGGTGAGCGGCCGCTGGCTGGACAACTTCGAGCCCGCCACCGGCCAGGTGTTCGCCCGGGTGCCGGACTCGGACGCTGCGGACGTGGAGCGCGCGGTGGCCGCCGCAGCGAAGGCCGCGCCCGGCTGGGCCGCAACGCCCGCTTCCACGCGCTCGCGCACCCTGCGCCAGCTGGCGCGCCTCATCGAGCGGGACCTGGAGAAGCTCGCCCGCGCGGAGTCGGTGGACACGGGCAAGCCGCTG
>JAKEEX010000695.1 GCA_022616315.1 Myxococcaceae bacterium | reverse complement strand
CGTAGGCGTCGGGGCAGTACGCCGCCACCTGGAAGTCCAGCGCCACCTCGGGCGGAGGTGGCAAGGCGCCGTGGCCCAACTTGGCGCTCGCCTCGCGAAGCAGCCGGCAATACAGCTCGTACCCCACGGTGGCGAGGTGGCCCGACTGCTCGGCCCCGAGCAGGTTGCCGGCGCCGCGGATCTCGAGGTCGCGGAGCGCCAGGGCGAAGCCGGCGCCCAGCTCCGCGAACTCCTCGATGGCCCGCACCCGCTCGGTGGCGGCCTGCGTGGTCGGACCGTCGGCCAGGCAGAAGTAGGCGTGCGCCTGCTGGCCACTGCGTCCCACCCGCCCCCGCAGCTGGTGCAGGTCGGCGAGCCCGTAGCGCTGCGCGTCGGTCACCACGAGCGTGCCGGCGTTGGGCACGTCGAGCCCCGACTCCACGATGCTGGTGGCCACCAGCACGTCCACGTCGCCCTCCACGAACCGCCGCATGCGCCCCACCAACTCGTCCTCGGTGAGCTGGCCGTGCGCCACCGCCACCGTGGCCTCGGGCACCAGCGCCCGCACCTGGTGCGCGAAGCGCTCGATGCCGCGCACGCGGTTGTGCACCACGAAGGCCTGCCCGCCCCGCGCCAGCTCGCGGCCGATGGCCTCCTGGAGCAGCTCGTCGCCGAGCCGCGCCACGCGCGTGACCACCGCCTGGCGGTCACGCGGCGGGGTCCGGAGCGTGGAGATGTCGCGGAGACCGAGCAGCCCCATGTGGAGCGTGCGCGGGATGGGGGTGGCGGTGAGGGTGAGCACGTCCACCAGCGCGCGCCACCGCTTCAGCCGTTCCTTGTGGCGCACGCCGAAGCGCTGCTCTTCGTCCACGATGACCAGGCCCAGGTCGCGGAAGCGCACGTCGGCCGAGAGCAGCCGGTGCGTGCCGATGCAGCAGTCGACGCCGCCGCTCGCCACGCCCTCGAGGATGGCGCGGTGCTCGCGCGCGCTGCCCATGCGCGAGAGCGCCGCCACGGTGAAGGGGGTCCCGGCCAACCGCGCCCGGAACACCGCGGCGTGCTGGAGCGCCAGCAGCGTGGTGGGCACCAGCACGGCCACCTGGCGCCCCCCCTCGATCACCTTCCAGGCGGCGCGGAGCGCCACCTCGGTCTTGCCGTAGCCCACGTCGCCGGTGAGGAGCCGGTCCATGGG
>JAKEEX010000101.1 GCA_022616315.1 Myxococcaceae bacterium | reverse complement strand
TGAGTCACATGGGGTGGGTCCCCGGTCCGGTGTAGCGTCGTGGAGTTCCCTCCCGGAGGCCGCCATGTCCACAGCACCGTCCCCCGTCGAGTCCCTCCCTGCACCGGGAGCGCCCGCGCCCGCGGGTGAGGTCATTCCCGTGGCCGCCGCCGCACCCCGCCTGGATGCCATCGACTGGGTGCGCGGGCTCGTCATGGTGATGATGCTGCTGGACCACACGCGCGACTTCGTCCACGTGGACGCGCTGCGCTTCCGGCCGGAGGACCTGACGCAGACGACGGCCGTCCTCTTCTTCACGCGCTGGGTGACACACTTCTGCGCGCCGGTGTTCGTCTTCCTCGCGGGCACTTCGGTGGCGCTGCAGGTGATGCGCGGAAAGGAGCGCGGCGCGCTCTCGCGCTTCCTCATGACGCGCGGGCTGTGGCTGATGGTGCTCGAGTTCACCCTCATCTCCGCGGCGCTGGGGCTCGTCGTGAAGCTCGACTTCGCGCGCTTCGTGGGTGCCGCGGAGGTCATCTGGGTCATCAGCGTGTCCATGGTGGTGATGGCAGGCCTCATCCGGCTTCCCACCGTCGTCTCCGCGGTGCTCGGGCTCTCGCTCGTGGTGCTGCACCACCTGGTGGACGGCGTGCAGGTGGCCGGGTGGAGAGGGCCCGGGACACCGGTGCCCGACGCGTGGGGGACGCTGTGGATGGCCCTGCACCAGCAGGGGATGCTTCCGCTCGGAGACAGCGGCCTCGTGGTGTTCGTCATGTACCCGCTCGTCCCGTGGGTGGGCGTCGCCGCCGCGGGCTATGCGTTCGGGCATGTGTACGGCTGGGCCCCGGAGAGGAGGCAGAGGCTCCTGGTGCGGCTGGGGCTCGCGCTCGCGGTGGGCTTCCTCGCCCTGCGTGCGCTGAACGTCTACGGAGACCCGAGCCGGTGGGCACCGCAGTCGAGCGCGCTCTTCACGGCGCTGTCCTTCCTCAACGTCAGCAAGTATCCGCCCTCGCTCCTCTTCCTCATGATGACGCTGGGGCCGGCGCTGCTGGCGCTCGCGTGGGCCGAGCGGACGCAGCGGAGTGCGGTGGGACGCGCCATCGTCACCTTCGGGAGGGTGCCGCTCTTCTACTTCCTCATGCAGTGGCCCGTGGTGTACCTGGCGAGCGTCGTGCTGGGGCTCGCCGCGGGACGGGACGCGGCGACCCTGCTTCGCGGGCCCGGGGCCGGCATCCCCGGCGCGTCCGGCTTCTCCCTGTGGGTGGCCTATGCGGCGTGGGGTGCGGGACTCCTGGTGCTCTTCCTGCTGTGCCGCTGGTACGCCGGCGTGAAGCAGCGCAGCCGTGCGTGGTGGCTGCGCTACCTGTGAGAGAGCTCGACGAGGACGGTGTTCAGCGCGGAGGCTCGTGCGCGGTCTTCTCGCCCCACAGTGCGCGCAGGCGCGCGTCCTGACCACAGCCCTTCCGGTAGAGGTTGTAGGCGAGCGGGTGCTTCTGCGCGTAGTCCTGGTGGTATGCCTCCGCCGGGTAGAACGCGCCCGCGGGGCGGACGGTGGTGACGATGCGCTGCTCGAAGCGGCCCGAGTCCACGAGCTGTGTGCGCGAGGCCTCGGCGAGGCGCCGCTGCGACTCGTCGTGGATGAAGATGGCCGAGCGGTACTGCGGCCCCACGTCACAGAACTGTCGGTCTTCCGTGAGCGGGTCCACGTTGTGCCAGAAGGTATCGAGCAGCGCCGCGTAATCCACGCGGTCGGGTGCGTACGTCACCTGCACTGCCTCCACGTGTCCCGTGTCGCCCGTGGACACCTCTGCGTAGGTGGGGTCCCCGTCGTGGCCGCCCGTGTAGCCCACGGTGGTGGACACGACGCCCGGCACCGCGTCGAACGCCTTCTCCATGGACCAGAAGCAGCCTCCCGCGAAGGTGGCGAGTGCGGTCGGGCGCTCCCCGGTGGGAGAGCCTGCGCTCGCGGGCGCACTGCGGGCACAGGCGAGCGCCGCGGTGAGCGCGAGCGCGGTCGCAGAGCTCCGGCGGAAAGCATGCGTGCGCATGAGACCTCCTCGTGGGTGCTTGCTCATCCCTGACAGTGGTACGCAGGGACCGCCAGGTGGGTTTCAGCAGCGGGTGCCGATCGCCGTGCTGCCGGGCAAGCGGGCACACCTGAAGGCCCGATTGGAATGCTGCCCGGTGGAATGGACGCCCTGGTGAAGGAAACCAGCAAGCGAGACGGCACAACGACAGGAGGAGGCCTTGGGCCGGTACGCTGACATTTGAAGCTTGCTCACGCCTGACGAGGTGTACGACGAGCAGAACGCCCGGGAGCTCGACGGGGTGCTCCTCTTTGGCGATGACCTCGTGGGATACAGCGCGGGTTTCCTCCTCGGGAAGAGCTGGAAGCTCATCGAGATTGGGCCAGGTGACCTCGAGGAGTTGGAGGAGACCTTCGAGGCCTTCATTCGTCGCCGTCTCGAATGGGCCTTGGAGCAGCAGTAGGCGAGCTTGCTGTACGCGATGGGCGCGGATCGCAGCGCAGTTCTCCACCTCAGCGCTCCAGGTCTTCGCCGAAAGGGCGATCACGCGCGTCCCGACTGCGAGAGCGAAGACGAGTCGTGGCGGGTCAGTGAACGTGATGGAGCTCAGGACTCCGCATGGAAACCGGACGATGCAAGCCGAGCGCTCGGGCGAGCTCCTGCATCAACGCCGCCTCGCTCAGGTGCCCGAGCGGACTGCCGTCATGGGGCGCAGCGGTGGGGGTGGCCGGAGTCCTCGCCTTGCGGCGTCGCGACATGGGGCGGCCCTCCTTGGGGAGGCCGTCGAATCGCTGTGCACCCCGCGTTGCGCCCGTCGCTCGACTGTCAGTGCGAGCGGGTAGAAGGGGTGCGAGGGCGGAACGGAAGTTCCGTTTCACCCTGAAGGGGCGTGAGGGGGGACTCAGGACATGTGGATTCAGCAGCAGGTGCACACGAAGGCCATGGAGGCGGTGGCCTACCTCCTGGCGCACGACGGCCC